>CAKQVC010000179.1 GCA_934277655.1 uncultured Clostridia bacterium | reverse complement strand
TCGTCGAAGTCCAGTTCCTGCACAATGTAGCTCAACTCGGCATCGGTAATGCCGTCTACGATTTTCAGCTGGTCATCGGATGGAAGATAAGAAAATACTTCTACAGAAATATCTTTCGGCAAAAGTCGGTAAACCACTACTGTTTTCTCGATCAAATCCGGCTCTTCCAGCATTTCTTCAAACATTTCGGCGATGTCGGCATCGTTGTACCGGAGAAGTTCATCCCTTGCCATGAAATATTTCTTTTCATCCAGCAGCTGGAAAATCTTCTCTATCGATTCTTTCATCGCCTCGTCAAGGTTCATAAGAATGTTCTGATCCATCGGAATCTCCTCCTCTCGTTTCCCTGCCTCTGCCTATGCAGACTGCGCAGGCTCCGGAGATTCCGCTATTGCGCAAAGCAAGCAAAGACAAGGTTATTCACTTTTGGCTTTAAATTGTCTGTGTTTTTCCCATCGGGCACACTATCCATATCCTTGCTCCTTTCTGCCATACCGGCATGAATCAATTTGCTTTCAGCTTATATAGTATACTCTTCTTTTTACCGGATTGGCAAGTAAAAAAAACATGAAAACACAATTTTTATTTTACTTTTTCTTAACATTTATTTTTTTCTTCTCTGTCGGATGTGCATAAAAAAAATGACCATAGTATGGCTTACACCCGGTTTATCATTGTTTTTGTCTACAAAAAAACCGATGAAAAAATGTAAAAAATCATTGCATTTACAATGTTCCCCGACACGGCAGATTTTGCAGGGCATGTTTAAGAAAAAAAACAAAAAAATATTGTATACACAGTGTTGACAACAGAAAATCTTAGTGTTACATTTGAGATAGAAAATCTCGTTACAAAAAAACGAAGTACATTTATCTATTTGAGAAAAGAGGAGATTAGTAATGGCAAATTATATCGAAAGAGTAATCGAGCAGGTAAAAGCTAAAAACCCTGGCGAAGTTGAATTTCACCAGACTGTAGAAGAAGTTTTAACTTCTCTGGCACCTGTTATTGAACAGCATCCTGAGTACGAAAAAATGGGTCTTCTGGAAAGATTGACAGAACCTGAAAGAGGAATCTCATTCAGAATTGTATGGGTAGATGACAACGGAAACGTACAGGTTAACAAGGGATATAGATACGAATTCAACAGTGCGATCGGACCTTACAAGGGTGGTTTAAGATTTGCTCCAAGCGTATATCCTGGAATCATCAAATTCTTAGGATTTGAACAGATCTTCAAAAACTCCCTGACAGGACTTCCTATCGGTGGCGGTAAAGGCGGTTCCGACTTCGATCCAAACGGTAAGAGCGATGCTGAAGTTATGAGATTTTGCCAGGCATTCATGACAGAATTATACAGACATATCGGACCTGAAACTGACGTTCCTGCCGGTGACCTTGGTGTTGGCGGAAGAGAAATCGGTTACTTATTCGGACAGTATAAGAGAATCACAAACAGATTCGACGGCGGCGTTTTAACAGGAAAAGGTATTCCTTACGGCGGATGTCTGGGAAGAACAGAAGCTACTGGTTTCGGTATCGTTTGGTACGCAGAAGAAATGTTAAAAGCTAACGGCGAAGACATCAAAGGCAAGACAGTTGCTATTTCCGGTTTCGGTAACGTATCTTGGGGTACTGCATGGAAACTGCAGCAGTTAGGTGCTAAACTAATTACTATCTCCGGTCCGGACGGATATATCTACGATCCAGATGGAATCAACACAGACGAAAAATTACAGATGATGCTTGATCTGAGAGCATCCGGTAAAAATGTCTGCGCTCCTTACGTAGAAAAATTCCCTAACGCTAAGTTCGTTGCAGGAAAGAAACCTTGGGAAGTTAAGGCTGACCTTTACATCCCATGTGCAACTCAGAACGAAGTACATATGGAAGATGCTAAGGCTATCGTTGAAAGCGGTGCTAAGTTCTACTGCGAAGGTTCCAATATGCCTACAACAAACGAAGCTCTTGCTTACTTACAGGACAACGGCATTATCGTTGGACCTGCTAAGGCTGCAAACGCTGGCGGCGTAGCTTGCTCCTGCATCGAAATGGGTCAGAACGCAGGTCACACTGTATTCCAGCACCAGGATGTATATGATCAGTTACACCAGATCATGATCAACATCCACAAAGCTTGTAAGGAAGCTTCCGAAAAATACTATGGCAAATATGACCTTGTAAAAGGTGCTAACATTGCCGGATTCGAAAAGGTTGCTGAAGCTATGATGGCTCAGGGATTAGTTTAGTCTGAAATATCCCAATAGAATCATAAATAAATAATGCACACAGCGAAAGAGGCTCTGGATTTTCAGAGCCTCTTTTCTTCATTCATCGGAATGACCTTTCCGATATTTGTCAGGAATAAATAGCTTTCTTTTACGGTTTTTCCAGTTGCCTCTTCCAGTGCTTCCTGGTACAGTTCCATCTGCATCCGGTACCGATCTGCAATTTCTCGTTTCGATTGTTCGAACCTTGACGGGCTAATATGTGTCGTCTTGTAGTCAAGCAGCACCAGTCCATCGCCCTCATCAAACCAGCAGTCGATGATCCCTTGCACCAGTGTACGGTTTCCGTTGATTTCTTTGACGACGTTAAACGGTTTTTCACGATACACTTTCGTACATACCGCCAGTCGTTTTCCCAAGTCAGACTCCGCAAAATCAACCATTCTCTGCCCGTTCACAGTTTCAGCCTCTTCAGTTGTCAGGATTTCATTGGAAACCATGTCCTGTAACAGTTCCCTGACATAAGTAATGCCTTCCTGTTCTGCTCTTCTGAAATCCATATGTTCCAGTACCGCATGGGTAAAAGTTCCTACCTCTGCCGCACTGAAAGTTCTTTCCTCCCGCAGCGATTTCGGCTTTCGAAGTTCCGGTCTCAGGTTTTCCGTCTGTGCGGACGTATTTCTCTCTGCCTGCTGTCTGTTCAGTTCGCTGACCGAATATTTGGATTTAGTTTCCAGTGCATCTTTGTATGGATAAGAAAATTCCATCCTCCGTAGAACTTCGTCTGCAAAATTTTTCTCTGCATTTTCATGATGAGGATTGGCTCCATCTTTTAAAGCTTCTCCGGATGCACCTACTGTTTCATTGGATCCAGCCGCTCCGGCTGCCTCGTCAATATACCAGAGTGCAGCCTCCGCTGACCGTTTTTTTCCCTTTGAAAGGCCTGCAATATCCTGGTCGCTGATAAACTGCATCTGCTGCGGTTTTTCGCAGATGATCTTTCCACTCATCGTATAATAGCTATAATCTCCGGCAGATTCCTCCCTCAGCTGATCCATCCGGTTCTGAAAGAACTCTCCTCCTTCTTCGTCTCGTTTATTTCCATCTGTAATGCCTAGCAGATATAAAATATCTTTGGCACGGGTCATAGCCACGTACAGGATCCGCTTTTCCTCTTCCACCTCCTCTTGATGGAATCTGGCTTTAATGACATTCTGGACGATCGTAGTCCGATACCAGCTTTCCCTGTAATTGACAACCGGAAGACCGATTCCCAAATCTTTGTGGATCGCCAAATTTTTTCCGGCAGGTGTATAGTTCAGCTTGCGGCAGTATCCACACACCAGGACCATTGGGAACTCAAGACCTTTCGATTTATGAATCGTCATGATACGAACCGTATCTTCATTCTCTCCGACCATTTTTACCTGTCCCGTGGAAATCTTTCCAGCCTTTACCGCTTCGATATAGCTGATAAATCCGTACAAGGATCCACTTTGAAAGTTGCGATACTGCAAGGCTTTATCCACCAGTGCTCGCAAATTCGCCTGGCGCTGCGCTCCTGCAGGCATAGCCCCCATCGCAACATAAAATCCACTTTCCAGCAGAAGTTCCCACACGAGCTCTTCCAGCGGCAGAACCGCTGCCATCTGTCTCCAGCGCTCAATTTTTTTTAGTGCATTCCGGCATTTCAGAGAGAGTGCATCCACCTCATTCATTTCGTATGTCAGAGCATCTGCCTCATCTTCTTCACAGATACCATTCTGCTCTGTGTTCTTCACCGTGTTCTTCTCTGCGTTCTCGCCCAGACTGCAGCGTACCAGCGCATTATAATAAGAACCATTTTTTTGCCGCAATCTGATTTTTACCATCTCCTCTATCGAAAATCCAAGTATTTCTGAGCGCATGACCGTCAGAAGCGGGATGTCCTGTTTCGGATTGTCTAAAAGCGATAAAAGAGATAAGAACGTGTTGATTTCAATGGTATCAAAGAATCCATCGTTATCGTCTATATAGGCAGCAATATCATTTTCCGTTAAAATGCGGTAAAACACATCACCGTAGTTCTTCACACCTCTCATGAGAATAACGATATCCCCCGGCGTTAAAGGTCTCTTCCTGCCAATCTTGCTGTCGAAGATCGTCGTTCCCAGAGATTCTTTTATGATCCGGACGGCTGCGAGGGCTTCCTTTTCGATTTTTGCCAGTATTTTCAGCTCGTCATCGATTTCATCGTCTTCATCCCACGGAGTCTTTGCCAGGAACAATTTCGGCACCTGGTTGCACTCTTTTCCATAAGGATCGCCTAAATACAATGCTGCATTTTCATCATAGCCACCCATCATTTTCGAGAAGATATCGTTGATAAAGTCGATCACACTCTGCTTGCTTCGGAAGTTCCGATTCAGATCAATCTTCTCCGAAAGCGATGCTTCCCCTTTCTCTTCCATTTCGACCGCAAATTTTTTATATTTTCCTTGAAAAATTTCCGGTTCAGCCAGGCGGAATTTATAAATACTCTGTTTCACATCCCCTACCATAAAGAGATTATTCTCCCTGCGGATCCGGTCAATGAGAGCTTCCTGGATCACGTTGCTGTCCTGATACTCGTCGATGAAAATGTGATGAAATTTTTTCCTGTAATAGGACGCCGCCTGCTCATCTTTCAAGATTTCATAAGCATAATGCTCGATATCGTTAAAATCCACCAGATTTTTTTCCCGCTTCCGCATATCGT
>CAKQVC010000178.1 GCA_934277655.1 uncultured Clostridia bacterium | reverse complement strand
AAAATATGCTTTACAATCCGGCTAAAAAATTATATACTTAAATGGTTAATGGATGATTCAAGAAACGAAAAGGTTTCTGTCAGCGATGAATTTACGGATATTATAAAAAATAATCCACTGGCGCTGATCGACGATTGGAGTATCGAATACTTTGGAAACGGCGAAGTATTCTGCCCGGACTGCACGATGATCCGGCAGAAGGGCGAGATCAGCCTTTCTGTGCAAAGGATTTTCTCCGGGGAAGAACGCGACCGCCTGAGAGTTTGGATTCGCACGACAGATATTTTCGGAAACATCACATACAGCAGAATTCTGTAACCGGATTTGAAATGGTACTTTCCCGTCTGCCGTTATGACAGGCATTTCAGATGATAAGTCAGAGAAAAAGGAGAAGAATCGATTGTGAAAAAGAAGGATACAGAGTTAAAAGAGAAGATACCGGGCGGCGGGAAACAAGGCGATAGTCTGCAAAGAACAGCAGTAGATTTGTTTTTTGTTGTACTGGGCTGTGCAATAGGTGCGTTTTCTACGACGGCGGTTATGATTCCGAATGGCTTGACTTGTGGGGGACTTACCGGTATTGTCAGAATTATCCAGACAGTCATTCCAGTTGATTTTTCTGTCATGTATTATGCACTTGCCATTGTGATTTGGTTGGTGGTACTGTTCATGCTTGGCAGGAAAGAAGCGCGGAAAGTGTTGGTCATAACTTTTGTATATCCTGCTATCATCTTCATCTTTGAGAGATTTGATTTTCAGTTGTTGGAAGAAAAAGATCTGATGCTGGCGGCAATCTTCTGCGGAATCTTTGCAGGAGCCTGCAATGGGTTTGTATTCTGGCGAGGCTATTCTTTCTGCGGAACAGAATCCATTGCGAAGATCATTAAGAAAAAGTGTCTACCGCAGGTAGACATCAGCAAGATTCTGTTGCTTCTTGATTGTACGATTATTGTGATATCGGCTTTCATCTTTGGCAGAAACATTGCGCTGTATGCGTTGGTAACGCAGATTATCGCATCCAAGGTTGTCGACGTTATCATGTACGGTTTTGAAACAAAAATTGTGCAGATGCAGATTCTTACTTCCGAAAGCGAGAAGGTAGCACAATATATCATGCACGAAATCGGAAGAGGTGTTTCCAGTTATGATTTGGTAGGAGAGTATACCGGCATTCACAGGAAACAGCTGATTGTATTGTGTTCGCCGAGAGAAAGCATGGTTGTGAAGAAGCTTTTGATTGAAGTGGATCCGGATGCCCTTGTTTCGATCCTTCAGGTTAATACGGTATGGGGAGAAGGAAGAGGTTTTCTGAATATTGAAGACGATAAATAGAAGCAGTCAAAAGTGTAAACGAAAGAAAAAACGAAAAACTGAATGATGAGAGCGAAAGGCAGATTGCAGCAAACAAGACTTTCGAACTTCTGCTCTTGTATATATGGGTCATTAGCTCAACGGATAGAGTAGCGCTCTCCGAAGGCGTTGATCGGGGTTCGATTCCCCGATGACCCACCAATAGAAAACCCTTGGAATTTCAACGATTTCAAGGGTTTTGAATGTGGCGAGAATTGGGATCTTGTATGATAGCAGTATGGCGAAATAAGAAAGTCGGTTTCGCCGATTAGACTTTTAGCGGTAGAATTTTTCATTATGTAGGAAATATCGGAACGATATTTCCTACATAATGAAAAAAGGAGCATGCTGCTTCTGCCCAGGCAGTCAAACGTATACCCGATAGCAATCATGCTCCTGATTAAACTTCACTTTAATAGCCTGAAACTGTCAATAACTTGACAGAAAAAAATGGAATTTACCAGCAGACCGAGCAGGCGGTGTATCCGTTGCTTTTCGCTGAGGATAAAGAAACCGGGATGGAGCTGCTGTGCAGGTATCTGCAGCCAGCTCTGTGGTATTTCGAACCGGTGCGTGTCAGATATACGGTCTGACTGTTGGTATGCGATGCTGTAGTAGTAACTTTTGCCTTTGGTTTTGCTACTTTTCCAGAACGCCAGTTACTTAATTCACTGTTGTTATAATCTCCGTAGGAAATAGCTTTTACTTTGTAGTAATAACGTTTTCCTTTGGAAATACTGTAATCGCGGTACCAGCTTTCGTCTGTGGTTGCGATATATTTATAGGTTCCGCTTTTTGATGTAGCACGATAAACTTTGTATTCGTCGGAATGTTGGATGTAGTTCCAGTCGATTTTTATGCTCTGCTTACCGACATCCACATCTTCAATATCCGGACGTGAAAGCCGGGAGGTTGCAAAACCGGGAACGACCGATGACACGAACATCATCAGAGCAAGGGATAACGTTGCAATTTTCTTCTTCATATTCTACTCCTTGTTTACACAGTCAAACACAACTTGACTTCTTACACAAGTCTTATGATAGATGATTTTAAAAGAAATGTCAAATTTCGTGATTTTCCACAACTATTTTACACTATCGATTCTACGCAGCGTTGATTGCGCTTTCAGGAAAAACATAGTATGATGAATCCGATGATTAAAAAAATAGAAGCGAGAAAGGGAGAAACTTATGGATGCGAAAAAAACAGGCGAGAAAATAAGAAAAATGAGAATGCAGCAGCGTTTGACCCAGAAAGAGCTGGCAGATATGCTTTGCGTCAGCGATAAGACGGTATCCAAATGGGAGAGAGGGTGTGGGATGCCGGATGTTTCGATCCTGCCTGTGCTGTCTGAAACACTGCATTTGAACCTGACCTCGCTTTTAAATGGAGAAAGTGAGGAAAACGATATGAGTAACGGAAATATGAAAAATTTAAAATTTTATGTATGCCCGGATTGCGGGAATCTTATTTTTGCAGGGGAAGAAGCAGATATCAGCTGTTGTGGCAGAAAACTGACGATTCAGAAAGCGAAAAAAGCGGAACCTGAAGAAAAACTTCAGGTAGAAAAAATTGAAACCGAATGGTATGTTACGACTGACCATGAAATGACAAGAGAGCATTACATTTCTTTTGTGGCACTTTTGACCGGTGACACGGCAATCGTACGGAAACTGTATCCGGAGTGGAATATGGAAACGAGGCTACCATCGCTGAAACACGGCATGTTGTTATGGTACTGCACACGGCATGGATTACATTATCAGCTGCTTTAATACAGGAAAGATGCAGGAGAGATCATGCGGAAAGCCATACAATTTTTAAACAATCTAAACCAGGGGTTCTGTGGATAATCCTTGGTTTTTTCTTTTTTTTGTGATATGATTACTATAACAAAAGCAGAGAGGCATGGTTAGGATTATGAAATTTTTTATTTCGGCAGATTTAGAGGGAACCAATGGTGTTGTATCGCCGCAGGACATTATTCCCGGAGAAGCCGGTTATGAAGCAGCGAGGGTATTTATGACAGAAGAGGTTAATGCGGCGATTGAAGGACTGTTCCAGGAAGGTGCAGACGAGATTACGGTCTGCGATTCCCATGAGATTGCACAGAATCTGCGTCTGGATCTGCTGGATGAAAGAGTTTCTGTTATCAGTGGGGCAACACGACTGGATTCCATGGTACACAGTATTGACAGTACCTATGACGGACTGATCCTGCTAGGACATCATGCCATGTTCGGTACGCAGAATGCTGTTCTGGATCACACTTATGATCAGTATTTAATCCGGGAGCTGAAATTAAATGGTACGGCTTATGGTGAAGTTGGCATTAATGCGTTGTATGCAGCGGAGCAGGGAGTACCGCTCCTGATGACATCCGGCGACGATGCTTTGGAAAAAGAAACAAAAGCCTACGATCCGGAAACCCTGGTAGCAGTTGTAAAACATGCGCAGGGCAGATTTTGTGCGAAATGCTTGCCAAGAGCAGAGTCTAAAAGTTTGATTACCAGAACAGCGAAGCGAGCAGCAGAAACAGCGAAACAGCATGCCTGCATGACCGTTCCGGAAAAACTCGAGATGGAAGTAACCTTCCAGCAAACCTGCATGGCAGATGGTGCCATGAGGGTAACCGGAACAGAGCGAAAAGGGCCGATGACGGTTTCTTATGAATGCTGCACTATGAAAGAGTACATGGAAATGCGGCAGGTTATTTTTTTGGCAGCTGCGGAATTTTATGACTCCAGGTTTTAATGAGACCTGTGGCAGGTCAGGAACTGAGCTTACACTGTGCTGAATGAAAGAATGGCAGCCGGATAGAAGAACATGATAACAGAGGAAAGGAAAACTATTATGAAATTTACAAAAATGCAGGGAGCAGGTAACGACTTTATCGTAATTAATAATATAGAAGAAAAGATTTCTTCGCAAAATTTTGAGCAGCTGGCTCGCACGCTTTGCCAAAGGAGACTTTCCATCGGGGCAGACGGCATGATGATTGTGGAAAAGGCAGAGAATGGAGGAGATTACAGGATGCTTTTCTATAATTCGGATGGCTCTGTCGGCGAAATGTGCGGAAATGGTGCAAGATGCATCTGCAGATACGGGTATGAAAAAGGATTGGCAGGCGATGTACAACGTGTGGAAACGACCGCCGGACTGGTCATCGGAAAAAGAGTCGATGAGCGGAATTATACTGTTCAGCTTAATCCTATTACCAAGATGAAGCTGGACATGGAAGCCGATGCAGACGGAGAGAAAGTTCCTTGTCATTATCTGGAGCTTGGAACCCCTGGGCTGCCTCATGCTGTGGTTGTACTGGACGAACATGCAGATATGACGGAGGACGGACTGCGTTCGTTAGGAAGGAAACTTCGTAGCAGCAAAGATTTCAGAAAAGGTGCGAATGTGAACTTCTGCAGAGTTGTTGGTAAGGAAGAAGTGGAAGAACTGACCTTTGAAAGAGGAGTAGAGGATTTTACCTTGGCATGTGGAACTGGAACGGGATCAGTTGTTGCAGCACTTGCTATGAAGGGACTTGTAGAAGGTAAGCATACAAAGGTGCATGTTCCCGGCGGTCAGCTTATTATATCCTTGGAACGGGCAGCTGATGGGC
>CAKQVC010000177.1 GCA_934277655.1 uncultured Clostridia bacterium | reverse complement strand
GTGGATCAGTTCACTGCCGTTTTTGTCATACCTTGAAAAATCCAGAAGCGTGGTGATTACATTTCCCGCTTCATCAACTGCCCGCTGTATCGTCTGAACCTCTTCACTTTTACTGTCGGTAATGGCCAGGATATAGGCTGCTCCTTTGATCTGTGCCAAAATATTCTTCAGTTCATGGACAATCGCTGCAGCAAGCTGCCCTACTCCTGCCATTTTCTCAATCTGCTGAATTTCCTTTTCAAGCAATACCGTCTTTGTTATACACTCACTGGATACTACGACTTGCTCAACGTTTCCGTCTTTTACAATCGGATAATAAGCATTTCTATATGCCTCTCCATCTGAAAAGATCTGCTCGGTATAAGACTGTTTCTCATCGATAGTCTTTTTTACGGCATGTTTCAAAATTGCAGGCGGTATATTGACAGAATCTTTTGACTGAAGTTCGATGTTACCATCTGTATCTACGATCATCAGTGCTTCGTCAATTGCTTCTACGATCGTACTGATTTCCCGGTTTTTGTCAAGCAGGTTTTCGGTATACTCCTCAATATTTGCACTCATAACCCGAAAGGCTTCGTTCAGACGTGATATTTCGTAATATCCCTCAGTCTCTTCATCCTTCTCCCTGCTGACTGCTGTGTAAGCTCCGTCTGAAATCAGTTGTGCTTTCTGAGTTAGTTTTCCCATCGGTCTGGATACCGTATGATAAAGAATGCTTGCGAAGATGATTGCCAGAATCAAATCTATCAAAATGATCATCGTAATACTTCCTAAATTGATATTATAAAAACTATTCAGCTCTGACATTTCAATCTCCATGAACAAAAGTGCATCAATTTCTGAAATATGGGAAAACAGAATAAGCTTTCTTTTTCCTTCTTCCGTAAAAGACCTGGTACCGCTTTCCTCCTCGGATGAAACGACCTCTTCCAGAGCCCTGCGTTTTGCGTCAGACATATCTTCTTCAAAAATATTTTTTTCCAGCACTGTCCCCTGCTTACCGGTCAGATTCTCATAATCAGTATGATAATACAAGTTTCCGTCTTGTGTCATCCAGCACAGTTTCCCTGTGTTTCCGAGTGAAAATCCATTTAAGTATTTTTCTTTAACCTTTTCGATGGATACATCTACACATACCACTCCGTATAAATTTCCTGCACTGTCATATACAGGTTTTGAACACGTAATGGTCCACCCTGTTCCCAGATAATCGATATATGGAGCAGTCCACACGGAAGCATGTTCCGGATTATTAGTTTCATCTGCCTGTGTATAAAATATGTCTCCAATATGATTGTGATTGATCTGAAAGGAATTGTTCAGGTTACTGTAAGGAGCACATCGAAGCAGATTATCCTTTGTCGTAATATAGCACCATGTAATATCTTCATTCTCAATAATCTGTCTAAAGTAAGGCTCCAGCTTCTCGGTCTGATTGATTTCACGGATCAATGCCGGTGTGATTTTTTCCTTTGACATCGCAAAAATATTGCTTTGTGCAGTTTTCGTCTTCTGCGGTTCAAACTTGCGGAACAATACTCCGTTTTTTGCAATATAATACTTATTTTCATCTAGCTTTGATGGAACAGACTCTGTCAGTATATCCTCCATGCACAGCTCTAATAATTCTGTTCGATTTCGAATGCGGTCAAAAACAATTGAAATCAACTCCGATTTTTCCTTTATGATTTCCAATGAGCTTTGTTCTGCATAACGGCTCGACTCACTCTGCCCCATCCCCCTCATGTAGAAAGTGAATATCATGACGGAGATGATATTAAACAGTAAAAAGATTACAACAATATTGGTTGTCAATGATTTTCTGAATTTCAATTTTTTCATGTTGTCCTTTCATGATATTTCACTATCATTTTAACACAGCCCGGGCAAAAATCCCGGGCTTTTTTCTTTTTTGATAAACCTGTTTACAACAATCTGATAGAAACGTTGAAGTTTGTTTCTAAGATTCCTTCGTCCTGAAGTATCGTTTTCTTATCCGGTAATTTCATTTGCCTGTTCTTTTGTAACAGTGTCCGGGTTTAGTACAACCGGAGCCCATTCAACCGGATATTTTTTCTGCATAGCTTTCGCATATCCCCAAAGAACGAGCCCTGCCGCTGCGTAAATCAGAAGAACAATCCACTCAGCTTTTCCCATGGCAGTTCCATTCGTCCATAAAATCCAAACGCAGAAGAGAATGCCGATAACTCCCATCGCAGTCCCTGCCTTAGCCTTATATGGTCTTTCCCATTCCGGATGCATTTTTCTCAGCTTCAGGAAAGAAAGCGTTACCATCAGGTATACAGCACCCGCAGCGACACCATAGATGACGTAAATGTAATTTACCCATGCTTCCGGTGCGAAAATCGTGAAATAAATGGAGAAGATTCCAACGATCAGATTAGCAAATTGCGGCTGGCCGTGTTGATTCAGTTTGGCAAATCTCGGAGTCAGCTGATGCTGTTTCGCTGCGCCGTATAGGATTCTGGAAGCAGAAAGCCAGAATGAAGACAACGTTGTGATGCATGTGAGAACTCCCATTATTACAATCACAATTCCCAGCCAATGCATTCCAAGATAATCTGCAACATTAGGATCGACAATGTCAACACCGTCAATCCAGTCAAGCGATACAATTCCACTGATTGCAACAACAGCCAGACCATAAACCAGTACCGTGCATCCAAGCGACCCTACGAAAGCTTTCCAGATATCCTTTTTCGGGAAATTTGCTTCCTCCGAAAGCTGCGGGATCAGGTCGAAACCTACAAACTTCATGATCAAAAGGCCAATTCCTGCCGTATAACCAGAAAAACCGTTAGGAAACCATTGAATATTCGCTAAACTCCATTTTCCGCTGGTAATAAATAAAATATCTGCAATAATTGCGATAACAAGCGTACTCCAGAAGAACACATTTTGAAGACGTGTCAGCAGTTTCAGCTCGAAATTAGTCAGGAAAAACCATAATATCAGCAGAACAGCTGCGATAATCTTAATCTGTGACGTTGTGATCGGGAATAAATACGCCAACATTGATGCAATTCCCATGGATACCGTCGGCATCGCCATGATATATAAAAGCATGATAATCCAGCAGGATGCAAATCCTGCATTAAATCCAAATGCGTTGGTAATCCATATATTCTGTCCGCCTGCATATGGCATCATCGATGTCATTTCTGTATACATAAAAGCCAGTGGTAAAATCAAAATCGCACATGTCAGAAGAGATAATGCTGCTCCTGCTCCCCCAATTTCAAACCAGTATTTAATCTCGACCATCCAGGCCGCAATCATTCCACCTGCCGCCATTGCAATCATTCCCGGCAATCTTATTTCTTTTCGTAAACCCTGATTGTCCATGATATGTCCCTTGTCCTTTCCAACTGCATAAATCTAAGATATCATCCATTTTCCTTGCTGCAGCCATTACAAGGATTTTCGGATATTCCTCGCAAAATGTTTCTTAGAGGTTTTTCTCGATCAATGAAATAGTTTCGTCTGTCGATAAAACATCACAATAGATAACGCTCATGATCTTCAGTTCTGCATCGTGAAGTTCCATACTGCCAGCTGCACAGGCATCTTCTACGCAGATAACTTTATATCCTGCATCTGCAAGACCTCTGATTGTTGATGCAACGCACTGATCTGTAACGATCCCGGTAACAACCACTGTTTCAATCCCCATAAACTGCAGCATCTGCAGATAATTTGTTCCTGTTGTAACACTGTCGGTTGTCTTGTTTACGACAATCTCATTTTCACGAGGTGCCAGTTCATCTACCATCTGTGCCGCATAACTGTTAACTGGAAGCAGCATTCCGTTCCACCCGTCTGATTTCTGCACCGGAGATCTGTCTTCTCCATCCTCACGCAGACATGCGATTCTTCCGTAAGTTACAGTCAATCCGTTTTTTCTGAAAAAGTCTAAAAGCTTTTTATTGTTTGGAATTACAATGTCATCCAACCGGTCATGAAAAGGAATCCATCTTTCCCATTCACCGGCAGCCTTGAACTGGAGTGCTTCTCCGAAATCCCTCAGTACAAATTCATTCTGCAAGTCTACTAGAAGCAGTGCTGTTTTTTTAGGATCGATTTTCGGTTCATTAACCTCTCCAATAGTTTCATAATAAAAGTTCAAATATTTTTCCTTTACTTTCATTCTCCATTCCTCGCTTTCTGGATTTGTTATTTCTGTATCATTTAACAGGCTGTACTTCCCGTTTCCCTGATACCCTATTTATTGCGAGTTCCGTGCCATCGTTTCCACAAAAAATAAAAAAGCACAGAAGCTACTGTTTCCAATAGTTTCCGCACTTCTTCTTCCTGTTTATATTTTCTTATTATCAATGAAATCGTTACCTTAGAGTAATCGCTTCTTTCCTGCCGTTACTTTTTCGTAACAAAGTCTAAACATGCCTGGCTTTCCTGGTCTGCTTGCCTCTCTTCCCTTTCCTTTGTTTTCTTGATCTTGTCTAAAAACTCAAATAATTCTGTCAGATATTTTTTTCGGTCAACGATGTAGCTGATGCCATGTCCTGCTCCCGTTATCGTCAGGAAACGTTTGATAACGGCACTGCTCGCCTGATAGTTCTCTCTGCTCATTTCCCACGGCACAAACCGATCATCATCCCCATGTACAAAAAATACCGGTATGCCTGATTGTTTCAAGGCCTCCGGAGCGGATGTTTCTTCCAGATCGAAATGTCCATAAAGTTTCGCTCCCAGTCTTGTTAATGGATAGAGAACTGATGCCGGATACTTTCGTTCATGCATTACTTTCTTTATAATAGCTTCCGGAGAAGTATATCCACAGTCCGCCGCAAAAATCCCGGACTGCCGCGCTCCTGTATCCGTGGAACATGATCTGTGTCGGTGCGTTTTGTGCAGTAAAATAAAATCGTCCATGCAGTGTGAACTACCCATTGTCTAAAGCCAATGGGCTTCCTGCTTCATCGACCTCGTAACCTACTATCTCCACAGGCGTTAA
>CAKQVC010000176.1 GCA_934277655.1 uncultured Clostridia bacterium | reverse complement strand
GATGTACTTCGATGATGCCGACTTTCCTGCCCTTGCTGTTCAGGTAGTCGATGACTTCTTCTGCACATTCGCAGACAGAACCCATGGCTACGATAACTTCTGTAGCATCCGGAGCACCATAGTAGTTAAACGGCTTGTAGTCCGTGCCGATCTTGGCATTGACTTTTTCCATGTATGCGTTAACCAGATCAGGTGTTTCGTTATATGCAGTGTTGCAGGCTTCTCTGTGCTGGAAGAATGTTTCCGGCTGTTCAGCAGAGCCCATGGTGTGTGGATGGTTCGGGTGGATTGCGTTTGCCTTGAAAGCTTTCAGTGCATCCCAGTCAACCATTTCTTTCAGGTCTTCGTAATCCCACATTTCAATCTTCTGCTGTTCGTGAGAAGTTCTGAAACCGTCGAAGAAGTGCAGCATCGGAAGATGTCCGCCGATTGCAGAAAGATGTGCAACTGCAGCCAAGTCCATAGCCTGCTGTACGGAGTTGGATGCCAGCATAGCAAACCCGGTCTGACGGCAGCCCATAACGTCGGAATGGTCTCCGAAAATGTTCAGTGCGTGTGTTGCAACGCAGCGGGCAGCTACGTGGAAAACAGTCGGTGTCTGTTCGCCGGCTAATTTATACATATTAGGAATCATCAGCAGAAGACCCTGGGATGCCGTAAAGGTTGATGTCAGTGCACCGGCGGTGATAGCACCGTGAACAGCACCTGCAGCACCTGCTTCAGATTGCATTTCTACGATTTTAACTTTTTCGCCAAAGATGTTTGTTCTGTCCTGGGAAACCCATTCGTCCATGTTTTCTGCCATAGGTGAGGATGGTGTGATCGGGTAGATTGCAGCAACCTCAGAGAACGCATAAGCAACATGAGCAGCAGCGGCGTTTCCGTCCATAGTTTTTAATTTTCTCATGTCTATTCTCCTTCCTTGATGCCCATTGCTTCACGCTGCAGGAAGATGTATTCAGGAACTTCCTGTTCTTTGATGACATTTCTAGGGCATACATATTGACATACATGGCAGTCTTCGCAGATTTCAGGATCGATGATAGTGTGAGTTCCATCTGCATAAATTGCCAGGTTCGGGCAGTTGTTCTTGCAGTCTTCACAGAAAAGACATCCTGTGCTGCAGACCTTAGCCTTCGTTTCGCAGTCGTCTTCGGATGAGCAGGCAACCATCTTCATTCCCTTATAAGGAACGATTGTGATCAGCTGCTGCGGACATGCGAATGTACAGTCTTTACATCCGACGCATTTATCAGGATCAACATGAGCAACGCCGTTTTCTACTTTCACAGCGTCATAACGACATACTGCAGTACAGCCACCCTGACCGAGACAGCCGGTGGAGCAGAGGCCAAGAGCCTTCAGATCCTGCTTAGCCGCTTCTTTACATGTCTGGATTCCCATTTCTTTTAATTTCGCAGAAGCTCTGCCGTCACCGGAGCATTTTACAAACGCTACATTAGATTTTAATGCTGTTAAATCATGCAGAGTATCTACGATAATCTTTTTCTTACACTTTACCATACATGCGACACAGCCTACGCACTTTTCATAATCGATGACTGCGTGGTTGTCGATGATGGATACTGCACCTTGCGGGCATGCTCTTTCGCATTCGCCACAGGCAATGCAGCCGAATCCGCAGGTCTTTCTAACCAGTTCATCGTCTTCTTCTGTGGAAGAGCAAGGGATGAAGTTGGTAGCATCCTTCGGAATCATGTGGATCAGGTGCTGCGGACATACGCCTTCAGCCGCACAGTCGCCGCATCCGTCGCACTTTTCAGCATCAATGATGATCTTGCCGTTTTCAAGCTTCATTGCATTTTGCTTGCAGACCTTGATACAATCACCGACGCCGCAGCAGCCGCTCTTACATTCTCCGCGTTTAAATCCTGCTTCAACAAGTGCTGCACAGGATTCAAATTCAGCGGCTCTAGCTTTACCTGCAGACCATCCTGCACAAGCCACGTAAGCGACCAAATTATTGTCCCCTTTGATTGGGGATTCATTGGTTTTCATAACTTTTTGCCTCCTTTTTCAGGTATACTATTACATCTCATACATAAAATAGGATCCTAAAATCGTTAAAATTAAAACGATTGCCTACCATTTAATAGTCTACTCTTTCGTGTATACAATGTCAATATCTTGGAGCATGTTTCTTAAAAAAAACACGCTAACTGCACTGATTTCAATACATTCAGCTTGTCTGCACCTCTACGATGTACATAAGGAACCGGTATGGTAACGAAAGAGTTCGTGCTGATATATATAATCGTTTGATAAGGCATAAAAAAGCAGCCGTCTGCACGGTAACAGGTACAGGGCGGCTGCCATTTTAAATCGTTTTTTTGTGAGATTTAAGCTTTTTAATGAAGAAAGTCGGTAAAATTTTTATTATGCGGCTATACGGCAGAAATCGTTCCGTCGGCAGAACACTTTAAGCCGATGGTTGTAGATTTCGTTATCGACGCATACTTAAATGTGCCGGTTGCAGTTGCTGTTGCACCGGATTTGGAAGCGTTGCGAGATACAAGGGTTAGTCGTGTATAACGATTACATCGGTAGCCATTACCTGTTGATTCTGATGTATATCAAACAGATAGATACCAAGACCGATCAGGGCAACAATCAAAATGCCGATGATGAGGTCTCTCCACTTCTTGGATTTGGCAATTTTCTTCGGCTGCGTTGCATTGCTTTCTTCCAGAAAGTCTTTTGCAATTTCGTCAGGCTGACCGAACTCAGTTTCCAGATCCTCCTCCGTGAAGTCCGGGTGTGACTCTTCATATTCATATAAATCGTGTCGTAATGTGCTGATAAAGTTATCAACAGAAGCCAGATTATAGACTTCTTCTTTGATTCGATTCAGATAATGTTCAATTATCTGATTCTGCTTTTCGCTCATAAAAACTTACCTGCTTTCTTCATCATATACCATATCTTGTACGATATTCGTTAAATCTGCATAAAGTATTTTTAATTTTTCTAAATATACAAGGCCTTCGTCTGTTATCCGGTAATAAACCCGGACACGATTGTCCTGTGAAATTTCTTTTCGGCTTTCTTCAACGAAGCCATGTTCCTGAAGCTTACCGATCGTCGTGTAGAGCAGAGGCATCTTATATTTGCCGTTACTGCGTTTCAATGCGACCTGGGAAATCTCATAGGCATACATTTCGCGTTCGGATAGAATATTCAGAACCATTAAAGGTAATGTGGATTTTTTAAACTGGGCCTCGAAATTGCCCAGTAAATCCCGTTTCTGGGTTGCTTGTTTTTCTTTCACGATAATGTACCATTTCTTTTAAATAAACTCTTAATCGTATTATATCATAACGAAAAAGAAAGTCAATAAAACTACGTTTGAAATTTAGCATATATTTTATTGATATACATTAAAAACTATGATAATATGCAGACAAGGAAAGGTATTTTGGATAAAGGTTAGCAAAATGCAGGAGAGGAGGGATGCCGATGTGGGCGAGATAGAGAACTATGGAGAAGAACAAGAGTGCAGAAAGAAAACTAAAACGGAAAGAGAGGTAAAGGCGATGAAGAAAATCGTAGCTATGATATGTTTAATCACATTATTATGCATGAGTACATGTGTTGCATTTGCAGAAGAAACGTTGAATTTCGAGGAAATGGTAACTGAAAATCAGATTGCACGTATTGGAGAAAAAAATATGTTGGATATTGCGGTGTGCGTACAAGAACAAAGCAATTATTGTGGTCCGGCTAATCTCCAAATGATTTTGAAACATTTTGGCATTTCTAAGAGCCAAAGCACTTTAGCAAAAGAGGCACAAACTGGCGCAATCGGAACTGGACTTGGAACGAAACCTGGGAACATGGCAACGTGTTTAAATAGTAATCTTGGGAGTAAAAAGTACGGATATTATAGGACTAAAACGAGTGATCAAGATTTTAAGACAAATGTGATATCCAGTATAAAAGCGGGGTATCCAGTTGCTTGTTTAGTTAAAACGGGCACATTGCCTTACTATACAAGTGCTAAGAAAAATGTCGGACATTGGTTATTGGTAAAAGGTTATTCATTGCAAGCAGGAGCGACAACAGCTGTAAATGTCACTTAATAATGATCCAATTGATGATTCGAGATTCAATGGAGGAAGTACAGTATCTTATCAGATGATGGTTAGCGCAATGGGAAATCATGAGTCAGATAATAACGGATATTATGTTGCCCAATATGGGTATTAGCAATGAACACAATGGGGACTAAAAGAACTAGCAGAATTAACTTCTTACTGATGGTTGGGCTGGCGTGTTTCGTGATGGCGGGTTGCGGTGTGCAAAAAGAAAAGTTGGATTTTGAGGTGCAGCCGGTAGCCTATCAGCTAAATTTAGGTAAAGGCGAAACGGAAAATCTCTGTTATGCAGATGAAAAAAAAGCAATCTTTGCAATAGGCATAAGAAATGCGGCTGTCGAAGGACCACTGATTGACACGAAATATATTCAGGTATACGATATGGAAAAACAGCAGGTCGCAAAAACATATCCTGTAAAGGGAAACTGCTATGTGACGCAGGCAGTGCCGTATCGAGAGGGAATTGTTTTCGTTCAGTATGAAAATGCTTTGGTTGATACTGAATGGAGCATTGTTTACACAGACGGAGAAAGTCAAGAACACCTAGATAGTGGCAGGTGCGACAGCTATGAAAGCATTCCGGGAATAGGTCTGATGGGAGAAAGTGTAGTTTATACTTACGAAAATACAGGTAAATCCTATACTTGGGGAGTGAAAAAACTTTCTGATATGACTATTCAAAACTTGTTCAGCGAACATGGCGGAAAATGTTATACGCCTCTTTACACTAATGGAGAAAACTATTGCTTTTTGATTGGCAAAGAAGATTCGGAATTTGCAACAATGATTATCGGAGATCTCGATGGAGAAACGTGGCAGTATGATTTAACACAAAGAGTTGATTCTTTTGGGATAACGAAAGATTATGCGGTTTGTTCTGTCAGCGATGGCAGAGAT
>CAKQVC010000175.1 GCA_934277655.1 uncultured Clostridia bacterium | reverse complement strand
GTGTGAATCATACGATCGATGCACTTGGCATGGATTTTGACGGGTTCATTTTCACGAATCTTGTGGATTTTGACTCCCAGTATGGACATCGAAGAGATCCGATAGGCTATGGCAGATGCATTGAAGAATTTGATGCCCGGCTGCCGGAAATTTTAGCTGCTATGGGCGAAGATGACGTGCTGTTTATCTGTGCCGATCACGGAAATGATCCGACAGCACCGGGAACGGATCATACACGGGAATATGTACCGATCCTGGCATACGGAAAGAAAGTCAGGGCAGGTGTCAACCTGGGGATCCGTCCGTCGTTTGCAGATCTGGGAGCTACAATTGCAGATTATCTGGGCGTGGAAATGCCGGAACATGGAACAAGTTTTAAAGAGGAGATTTTATGATGGCTTTTAATATGTCCGATATTATCTATAAAAAAAGAGAAGGTGGAAAACTTTCTGAAGAAGAAATTAAATATTTTGTCGATGGCTATGTAGCTGGCGAGATTCCAGACTACCAGATTGCAGCACTGCTGATGGCGATCTTTTTTAAAAAACTGGACAGAGAAGAAACGTTCCAGCTGACCAATGCAATGCGTTATTCAGGCGATACCATTGACTTGTCGTCAATCAACGGGATCAAAGTGGACAAACACTCTACCGGCGGGGTTGGAGATAAAACGACTCTGATCGTGGCGCCGCTGGCATCTGCCTGTGGTGTTCCGATCGCAAAAATGAGTGGTCGTGGTCTGGGATTCACAGGAGGCACAGTTGATAAAATGGAATCCATTCCGGGATTCAGGACCACTTTGGAGCCGGAAGAGTTTATGAATCAGGTAAATAACATTGGAATGGCGGTTATCGGACAGACGGCACATATCACACCGGCCGATAAAAAACTGTATGCAATGCGTGATGTTACCGCAACTGTTGATAATTTCGGACTGATCGCGTCTTCTATCATGAGCAAAAAACTGGCAGCAGGCAGCGATGCAATCGTTTTAGACGTTAAGTGCGGCGATGGTGCTTTCATGGAAAACCTGGAAGATGCGACAACTCTTGCAAACCTGATGGTTGACATCGGAGATGATGCAGGAAAGAAAACGGTGGCTGCTATTACAGATATGAGCCAGCCTTTGGGCAAAGCAGTCGGAAATGCACTGGAAGTTATTGAAGCTATTGAAACTCTGAAAGGAAACGGGCCGGAAGACATCACTGAACTTGCAGAAAGACTGGCAGGTATCATGGTTTACCTGGGAGGAAAAGCAGCATCTGTGCAGGAAGGACATGATATGACAGCCGAAGCACTTCGCAGCGGAAAAGGTCTGAAGCAGTTCCGCAAATTCGTAACCGCGCAAGGTGGTAATCCTGCGATCGTGGAGGACTACAGCTTGTTCCCGCAGGCAGCCCATAAAGCAGAATTGAAAGCAGACAAAGATGGATATATCAGCGGAATTGCAGCAAGAACCATTGGTCTTGCATCTCAGCATACCGGTGCGGGAAGAGCAACGAAGGAAGATGCTATAGATCTTTCTGCAGGCGTTTATCTTAAGAAAAAAGTCGGCGATGCAGTAAAAAAAGGCGATGTTCTGGCTGTTTTCTATGGAAATGATCCGAAAAAACTGGAAAACGGTATGAACGAGGCAGCGAAAGCTTTTAGGATCACAGATGAACCGGCAGATCGTCCGGTATTGATCAAGAAAATCATCGGACTGTCACAGGAATAAAGAATAGAAATATAGCACTTTCAATGTAAGCTGTGATATACAGCATCGGGAAAGCACATTATATGAAGCTACCATAAAAGCAGACACGGAAAGGTAGAAAACTATCACTTCAACTGTTAAAATAAGAGTGATGTGACTACCAGGAAGAAGTCTGTTTTTTCTATGGCAAAACATTTGAACAGCCTACTTTTCTTGGCTGGCACAAATTTA
Source organism: uncultured Clostridia bacterium (assembly GCA_934277655.1). Taxonomy (GTDB): domain Bacteria; phylum Bacillota; class Clostridia; order Peptostreptococcales; family Anaerovoracaceae; genus CAG-238. The sequence continues at coordinate 3,100 of CAKQVC010000175.1, read as the reverse complement.
TATGGTTCCTTTTTTGTAATCATCTTTTGACGAAAGATGTCTAAAATAAGTTATTTTCATTAAAGACCAATGCTTGGAATCTAATTAGAATAATTCTAAAATATTTTGGTAAAATCTATTGACAAAAGAAAAAGAATGAGTATAATAGAATTAAATTAATTCTAAAAATTAATTATAAGTAAGTCGATTAAGATAAACAGACAGGTGGTACCAATGTCAAAGTATGGAGAACAAATTTTACAAATCATTCTTAATTCCAGAGAACATCCCACAGCGGAACATATTTTTATGGAAATGAAGAATAATAATTCTAAAGTTGTTCAGGCAACTGTATATAATAATCTGAAAACGCTTTTGCAGGAAGGCAAGATCATACGAATAACTGAGCCGGGATGCCCGGATCGATACGATAATACGACCAGACATGATCATATTATCTGCAGCAGATGCGGAAAGCTTGCAGACATAAGGCTCGAAGATATGACTGAATCCATAGAGAAACAACTTGGCTATGAAATTGAGTCCTATGAACTGAAAGTCCGACATATCTGCCGGGAATGTAAAAAAGCAGAAAGTTATTAGACATAGCATGCCGGAACACAAAATTGAAGAAATAAAACATAGAAAAAGATAATTTCTATATTTGAAGAGGATGCCGGCAGGCGTCCGACCGCAGACATCAAAATTAAGTGAAATGAAAAGGAGAAAACATTATGGGAGTTAACAAGTACGCAGGAACACAGACTGAAAAAAACCTGGAAGCAGCATTTTCTGGAGAATCACAGGCAAGAAACAAATATACATTCTTTGCATCAACTGCTAAGAAGCAGGGATTCGAACAGATTTCCGCATTATTCCTCAAAACAGCTGAAAATGAAAAAGAGCACGCAAAGATGTGGTTCAAGGAATTAAACGGAATCGGCGATACAGCACAGAACCTGCTGGCAGCAGCTGAAGGCGAAAACTATGAATGGACCGATATGTATGAAGATTTTGCGAAGACGGCAGAAGAAGAAGGTTTCCCGGAACTCGCTGCAAAATTCAGACTTGTCGGAGAAATCGAAAAACACCATGAAGAAAGATATCGTGCGCTGCTCCACAATGTAGAGATGAAGGAAGTTTTTGCGAAGAGTGAAGTCAAGGTATGGGAATGTCGCAACTGTGGGCACATCGTTGTCGGAACATCCGCACCGGAAGTATGCCCGACCTGCAATCATCCGCAGAGTTACTTCGAAATACACGCAGAAAACTACTAAAATACAAACAAAGTAAATAAGACAAAAAACACAAAGGAGATTTTATCATGAAACAGAGATTTTATAAATGCAACCATTGCGGCAATATTATTGAAAAGATCGAGGACAAAGGCGTACCTGTAGTATGCTGTGGAGAAAAAATGGAAGAGCTGATCCCCGGAACGGTTGATGCGGCAGTTGAAAAACATGTACCGCAGTACAGCGTAGAAGAAAATCTGGTTAGGGTTGCAGTCGGAAGTGTTGAGCATCCGATGATCCCGGAACATTTCATTCAGTGGGTAAGCCTGCAGACGAAACAGGGAACACAGCTGAAAAAGCTAAGCCCCGGCGAGAAGCCGGAAGTGGTGTTTGCACTTGCAGAAGGCGACGGCGTGGAAGCAGTTTATGCATATTGCAATCTCCATGGAATTTGGGAAGCATAAAAGCATATTTTAATCCAATTTAATCACATACAAAAAATAAAATGCCCGGTGCTATCTTTCAGCATCGGGTGTTTTGCTTTGCAGGAAAGGAGTTGCAGAGTGGGAGTTTACAGAGTCTGAAGGCTTTTGTTTCCTGCAGTAAAATATCGGCATGAATAATCACTTTTGTGCATATAATGAACCACGATATAGGAGAGGGTGGAATAGGATATGCGCAAAAAAATCATTGCAAGTCTGGTCGGTACAGCCTTGATTCTGTGCACCTTTGTCGGTCTTGAAACTTTGAGCAACAAACTGAATAAACAGGAACCGATCGTAGTGGAAACGATCCAAAACGAAAACACCTCAAATGTAAAGACTGATGGAAACAGCAGTCAGGCCGGGAAACTTGCGATAGAGGCGAAAGGTGCAGTGCTGATAGATGCCGAAAGCGGAGAGGTCCTGTTTGAACAAGATTCTCATAAGGAACTTCCGCCGGCATCCGTTACGAAAGTGATGACCATGCTGCTTGTCATGGAAGCGGCAGACGATGGCAGGATAACGCTGGATGATGAAGTTACCATTTCTGAAAGGGCAGCTTCTATGGGAGGAAGCCAGATGTATATGGAAGCAGGCGAAAAACACAAAGTCAGAGAATTGATGGAAGGTGTGGCCATGGCAAGTGCGAATGACGGTTGTGTTGCTCTCTCAGAGTATGTGGCGGGCAGCGAAGAGATTTTCGTCGAACGAATGAACAAAAGAGCAGAAGAACTTGGCATGCGGGATACCCATTTTGTCAATACCAATGGACTTCCGGTGACAAATCATTATTCCAGTGCATATGATATAGCAGTCATGTCAAAAGCCCTGTACGCCCACAAAGAGACTCACCAGTGGTTTACAAAGTGGCAGAGTACGATAACAGTAGGACTTCCAGGCAAGGAAAAAGAGTTTGGACTGACCAATACCAATAAGCTGATAAAAGCTTACCCAGGCTGCAATGGAATTAAAACTGGATTTACCAGCGATGCAGGATTCTGTCTGAGTGCGTCGGCAGTCAGAGGCGATACCCATCTGATCGCAGTGGTACTGGGCTGCGAAACTTCTAAAATCCGCAATGCCCAGGTTGCGAAACTGTTTGATTATGGGTTTGCCAATTTTGAAGCAGCCACGGTTGCCGAAAAGGGACAGAAAATGGCACAGATGGAAGTAAGCAAAGGAACCCCTCAGCAGCTGGATGTGGTCACACTGCAGAAGATTACGGCACTGGCGCCGAAAGGGAAGACGGATTCTATTACAACCCGGATTGAACTGAAGGATCAGATAAAACTTCCTCTGAAAAAGGGGAGCACGGTGGGCTCGATGATCGTGTTAAAGGACGGAAAAGAAATAGGAAAATACAAACTTGTTTCAGATAAAAAAATTGAAAAAGCCTCCTTAAAA
>CAKQVC010000174.1 GCA_934277655.1 uncultured Clostridia bacterium | reverse complement strand
GCCTTCTACCTGCAAAATTTCTTTTCCTGGTTCTCTGTCCATTGTAAATCCAACGAACGGATAACGTCTAGATGATGCCGGCATTTCTTCCACGGTCAGTTTGTCCAGCAGCTTTCTTCTGGATGTAGCCTGCTTGGATTTTGATTTGTTGGCAGAGAACCGCTGGATAAATGCCTGCAGTTCTTTGATCTTTTCCTCGTTCTTCTTATTCTGGTCACGAACCATCTTCTGGATCATCTGGCTGGACTCGTACCAGAACTCATAGTTTCCGACATACATCTTGATCTTGCCGTAGTCAACATCCACGATGCTGGTGCAGACAGTGTTCAGGAAGTGTCTGTCATGAGATACGACAATGACCGTTCCCTCGTATTCCATCAGAAAGTCTTCCAGCCATGCGATGGCTTTTACGTCCAAATGGTTGGTAGGTTCGTCAAGCAGGATGATCCCCGGATTTCCAAACAAAGCCTGTGCGAGCAGAACCTTTACTTTTTCCTTGGCGGTCAGGCTGCTCATCTGGCTGTAAAGAATATCGTTAGACAGTCCCAGCCCCTGGATCAGTTTGCTTACATCAGAATCCGCTTCCCATCCGTTCATTTCAGCAAACTCAGCTTCCAGGTCTGCTGCACGCATGCCATCTTCGTCACTGAAATCTTCTTTCATATAGATAGCCTCTTTTTCTTTCATGACGTCATAAAGTCTGCGGTTTCCCATGATGACTGTATCTAAAACTGTATATTCATCAAATTCGAAGTGGTCCTGTTTCAGCACGGACATGCGGATGCCCGGTTTGATGGATACACTTCCGGTGGTTGGCTCCAGTTCTCCGGATAAAATCCGTAAAAATGTGGATTTTCCTGCACCGTTAGCCCCGATAATACCGTAGCAGTTGCCCGATGTAAACTTCAGGTCAACATCCTTAAACAGCGTTTGTCCGCTAAAATTTAAACTTACATTTGTTACTGTTATCACTCTTTTTTCTCCTTATACACAAGTAAAGGGGCTGTGCTGCGGCTTTACGAGATATCGATTCAAGTCACGCGCAGGCAGTCCCTTCGTTTTTCTTTAAAACTTTCATACGTTCTTTCATGCAGAAAAATATCGGCTTCTGTGTCTTCCTTTTCTACCAGCTTTCCGCACAAATCTTTCTTTATTATCTTACTGTTTTTTTGCATATTTGTCAATGCCGGTGTGTAATTTTCTTACAATCATCACATTTCAAACATATCAATCCTTCCACCGCAGACTTTGGCCTCAGAAACAGCAGAAACAATAGAAAAACATTTTTCCAAGAAAAACGTGAGGAAATTCATTGTACTTCATGCAGAGAAAAGGTTATAATGTATACATACGTTACTACGTTACAGAAAAGGAGAATACTATAATGAAAGTATACATTAGTGCAGACATCGAAGGAGTAACAGGTGTTACTAACTGGAATGAAACAGAACTTGATAATGCAGAACACGAAGAAGCTGCCAAGCAGATGACGGCAGAAGTGCTGGCCGCCTGCCGTGGCGCGATTGCCGCCGGTGCAACAGAAATTTATGTAAAAGACGGTCATGACAGTGCAAGAAATTTGCTGCAGGATGATTTCCCGGATGAAGTTACTTTGATCCGTGGTTGGACCAACTCTCCGGAATCTATGGTTGCCGGCATTGATGAATCCTTTGATGCTGCCATTTTTATCGGCTATCACAGCGGCGCCGGTTTCAACGGAAATCCTCTTTCCCACACCATGAACACCGACAACAACTATTTTAAGATCAACGGAAAATATGCAGCAGAATTTGACATGAATTCTTATGTTGCAGCTTATTTCGGTGTACCGGTTGTCTTTATGAGCGGTGATTTACAGCTCTGCGAACATGCGAAAGAATTGAATCCTGCCATAGAACTTGTAGCCGTAAAGGATGGCGTCGGCAATGCAACGTTCAGCATGAGCCGTAAAAAAGCCTGCCGCCTGATCGAAGAAGGTGTTCAGGCAGGACTTGCAAAAATCGCTGCTTGCAAAATTGCAGAGCCTGAAAAATACAACGTTGAAATTAATTTCAAGGAATGTGTCCACGCTTATCGTGCTTCCTTCTATCCTGGTGTAGAGCAGGTAGATGCAAGAACCGTCCGCTATACAGCCAAAGATGCTTTCGAAATGATGACAACCAGAATGTTTGTACTGTAACTCTAAAGTTAAGATACAATCCTTTGCTTTCGGCAAGTATACATGTTGCTTCACAAAGGATTTTTGTAGTTATTCTGAAAATGCTACATGGTGATATTTCCTGCACAATAAAAAAGGCTGAAGTAATGTTGAAAAATTATGCAACGGTACTTTCAGTCTTTTTTTCATATTATCATATCATGGCTCCGCCCTGCCAGGCATTTTTCTTTCTTTCTGACCTTTCGAAGCTTTCTTTACGATTCTTCTGTATTCTCCATCTTCTGCAATGCTTTTCGGAACTGCGTTGTAAACATGACCACGGTAAAGATAACAGCCAGTCCATCTGCAACAGGTTCCGCCATATACACACCGATCGTCTTATCGGGAATCAAATGCGGCATGATATATATCAAAGGAATCAGCAGCACAAACTTTCGCAGTACCGCTACAATAATAGAGCTGACTGCATTCCCCGTAGACACAAAGGTCATCTGGCAGGCAATCTGCACCCCAAAAATAAACAAAGCACCACAGTAAATTCTGAGGGCATGGGCTGTAAATTCCAAAAGCTGGCTGTCATCTGTGAACATACCTGCAAAAACCTGCGGAAAAAGCTGTACCATTGCCCAAAGAGTAACAGAATAGATAACGCTTACCGTCAGAAGCAGCCGGAAAACCTGTTTTACGCGACCTTTATTTTTTGCTCCGAAATTGTAACTGGTAATTGGCTGAGCCCCCTGCGCAATTCCCTGAAGGGGAAGCATGGCAAACTGCATCACGCTGGAAAGAATCGTCATCGCTCCAACGGCAAGATCCCCACCATACTTCAAAAGTGAAGAGTTAAAACACAGCGAAATGATACTTTCACTGCCCTGCATCACGAAAGCTGACATCCCGAGTGCAATGCACGGAGGAAGCAGCTTCATCCCCGGCAGCAGATTCTCTTTTCTGAGACGGAGAACGGATTTGTTTCCTGCAAGAAATCGAACAACCCAAAGGCAAGATAGTCCCTGCGAGATGACAGTCGCAACAGCCGCACCTCTGACTCCCATATGCAGACCGAAAATAAAAATCGGATCCAGCACAATATTACAAACGGCACCGATTAAAACAGTTCCCATACTGATTTTCGTAAAGCCCTGCGCCGTTATAAACGCATTCAGCCCAAGTGTCAGCTGCACAAACAGCGTTCCTACTACATAAACCTGCATGTACGCCATCGCATACGGAAGCGTGTTTTTACTTGCACCAAACAAAAGGAGGAAGGTTTCGCTACCTATAAAAAGCGTTACTGTCAGCACCGCAGAAATCAAGATCTGCAAACTTAAACAGCCTCCAAGGATCTTTTCCGCCGTGTCGTACGCTCCCTTTCCCATTGCAATAGAAGCCCGGGGTGCACCTCCGGATCCGACAAACGAGGAAAAAGCCGAGATGACAAGAATCAGCGGCATGCATACGCCCACACCAGTCAGTGCAAGGCTGCCTTCTCCTGGAATATGCCCAATATAGATCCTGTCAACAATGTTATAAAGCATATTGACCAGTTGTGCAATTACAGTCGGTACGGATAACCTGAGCAGCAACCTGCCTACGGGCTCTGTACCTAAAAAAGTTTTATCCTGGTTCATAATGATAAGTTTCCTTTTTCTGTTTTTTATTAGGTCTGTTCTTATTTTATTGTTCATCCTGTTTTCAGCAAATCGTTCTGCTTTGCACGAACCTTCCGGCTCTCTGCGGCTGATTCCACATAAAAACAATTCTTAAAGTAGTCTTCAAGCATCTGTGACATCGCTTCTGTTTCAAATCACAATAGCAAACAGACAATTTTAATTATACACACTTTTATGTACAACTGTAAAGCATCTTCTCCGTTTTTTCCCTGTCTCCCAGGTAAGTAACGCTCCTGATCTGCCGGCATACAGAAAGACAGAAAAAGAGCAGGGGGAGGGAATCCGTACCTGCTCTTTTTCGTTATGTGGGTTCTATTTAATAGTTCTAATTGCTTTTGTTGAATAACCGGTGTAAACAGTCTGACCCTTAATCACTTTGAACCCTCTTACCTTGTAGTAGTAAGTCTGATCTTTTTTCAGTCCCTTATTATTGATATAGGAAGTCTTTGTTGTTGTAAAATAAGGCTTCTTACCATATCCGGAATATCTCTTGGAGGATTTATAAATCTGGAATCCGTCCAGTTTCATTCCTTTTGGAACATTCCACGTAATCCTTACAGCTTTCTTGCCATTCAGCTTAGTTAACTTGGACTTTGCAACAAGCTTACTGCTGTCAACACCCTTAACTGACTTGATTTCTTCTTTGTCAGCAGTTGTAAGGATTGCACCGATCTCTTTCTTAGCAGCTTCTTCGATAGCTTTTACTTCAGCTTCTGTCTTAGCTGCCTTGATGTCTGCTTTGGCTTTCTCAATAATCTTGTCGATCTCTGCCTGTTCTTCAGCATCATATTTGTTTGCAGCTGTTGCACCAGTGATCGCCTTTTCAGCGTTTGCTTTAATCGTGTCTAATGACGGAGTTGCTGGTGTTGATGGAACATAACCGCCACCGCCCCCCGGAGTTGTTGTTCCACCTGGAGTTGTTGTTCCACCTGGTGTTGTTGTTCCGCCCGGTGTTGTCGTTCCACCCGGTGTTGTTGTTCCTCCCGGTGTTGTCGTTCCACCCGGTGTTGTTGTTCCTCCCGGTGTTGTCGTTCCACCCGGTGTTGTTGTTCCGCCTGGGCTTGTCGTGCTACCTATTGTTGTACCACCAACTGACTGATCGCCTGTTCCTGCAAAAGCCATTGTCGGCATGAAACATAAGATCATTGCAATTACCATGAAAGTACTTAACAGTTTTTTCATTTTTTCATCCCTTTCCTTATTTCTTCTTGAAATAATGT
>CAKQVC010000173.1 GCA_934277655.1 uncultured Clostridia bacterium | reverse complement strand
TTGAAGATGACCAAAATTTTGTGAAGAATTCCGAGGAGCTGTTGGATGAGAAAATTCTGATGCACGAGTTATTTCATCTGAAACATCATGACACTTTATGGAGTGTGATCATCTGCATTTTTCGCTCTATTCACTGGTGCAATCCGCTGATGGTCTATTGTGCAGAATGTGCATTGAATGATATGGAGGCTCGTTGCGATCAGTATGTTCTGGAAAACCTGAAGGGAGAAGCACGTAGGGATTATGGGAAAATTTTGTTGTCCATGACAAATGAAAAATATGCAAAGACACCGGCAACTACCTGCATTAATAATGGAGGCAAGAATATTCGCAGGAGGATTGAAGCGATTGCCAGATTTCGTCGGTATCCGGCGGGAATGCAGCTGGTTTCCGGTTGTATGGTAATCATCCTTACTGCTTCCGTGTTGATTGGTGTGCAGCCGGAAAGGGTTTATGCGCAGGGGAATTCTGTTCAGATTAATCTGGCAGCAGCAAGGAGTACGCCATGTGTGACCTGTGCTGGTGCCTTGGACACCTATGCAAAGGCGGTTTTAAGCCAAAACGGTGTTTATCGTGCGGCTAGCGCACCTGAGTCCATGCAGGAAGCACTTTTCAGAGAAATACAAACCAAAAAGCAATCCGGCACGAATCCAACCTGGTATTGCGGAATGGAGATTCCTGCAGATACCACTTTTGGTTACTATATTTATAACCTGAAACAGATAAAAAAGGATTGTTATGAAGCGTTGCTGGTTTTCAGACTCCGATATCCACCGGATGGAAAGGCAGCTGAGGATCAAAAAATGTATCTTGCATTGCAAAATGTCCAAGTTGAAAAAGAAGACCAGCGTTGGGTAATTTCTGATACAGCGGATTTTCAATTTGTAGAAGCACAGCCGGGAGATTTTATAACCTGGGGATGTGAAGAAATTCCGGCTGTCGTGTACGCTGCGGAAGCAGAAAATATTGGCGTGGAAATAAAACTGCAGACTATTTCCTGTATTGATAATGTCGTACAAAATGAAGATCAAAGTTTTTTTGACGGAGCTGAGAGTTTTGACCTTGAACCAAAACCTGCTGCCAAATTTTGGAGAGTGATGCGGATGCAGGAAATCTGGTGTTCCTATCAAGAAGAATCACAAAACGGAAAACAAACGAATTCCGAACCAAAACATGCAATAGGTAATAAGGCCGACAAGCCAGTATACCGGAAAGGAGACATTAAGACAATAGGCGTTTCAGCGGCTCCGTTTTATGATAACGGCAATACCGCAGATAAAATCCCTCTACTAGATGAATCATCGAGCGGAATCAGCAGTGGAAGCACAGATGGTGCTTTTTCTGCCAGCAGTGAAGTGAAAACAGGATGGGAAAAAGGAACTAATTTGGGTGGCGGTGGCGACAGCGATGAAGCGATGCACTTTGGTTCAGAAATGCCGAAATTCTATGGAGCAAGACTGTATATAAATGGGAAGCAGGTAGCAGTACTTACCCTGGAACTGAAGAAAGAGGGGGAAAAATGATAACGGATATAATGACGATAAAAAAAGGAATTTCCCGCGTGATATGGGGATATGTGTTTCTATATTTTGATTTGAACATAGGAACTGTCAGCATTTTGCCTGCATTTGCCGGCTATCTTCTGTTCCTTTCTGCGATTCCCTTGCTGCAGGAAGAGGAACGGGAATTAAAACTGCTTCGGACCTTTTGCATCATCCTGGCGGTATGGAGGGCAGGAAACTGGATATTCAGTTGGTTCTCAGTAGCTTTGGATGAAAGCTTCAGCGGAATAATTGCTGTGGCATCGATTCTCATCGAATTGATTTCTTTATATTTTCAGTTTCAGTTTTTAACGAATCTTGCTTCCATTGCGAAAAAACATCAGCCTGAGGGCAGTGATTTGAACAAACACCTGCTTCGCTGCCGGACAGGACAGACGATCACACTGACAATGATAGATGTGATTTTACATCTGAAAATCTGGTTTTCGGATATGTGGGAGTATGTTGCAGTCAGCATTGCAATCATCTATATGATTTTAGGAATTTGTATTATCTACAGGCTTTTTCAGTTAAAACACTGCCTGCAGGAATCTTGTCCTTCTTAGATAAATATGCTACAATAAAAACGCAAAGGAAAAGAAGCATATGAAAATACTTATCGTAGATCAAGCTGCAGTCAAAGCCGGGTAAGGGCAGCTGCTTCTCGGTATTTTGCCGAAATGACATTGAAAAGGACAAAAATGTGCATAACGAAAAAAAGAACGGTTGTTCTTGCTAATAAAATATGTTAAAATAAAAGAGCCAAGAGAATAGAAGCCGAGCGGCTGAGCCTTTCAAAAGGGAAATGCGGAAGCGAGAACCTTGCAGAAAGGAGTTTTGCAAATGCGTATTACGATCACACTGTCAAAAGGTGGATTGCGGATTACGATTTCAACAAAAACTAAGACCGCCACGGCTGATCCCCGGTAGCGGTCATTCGTAACCACGGCTCAGCCCCAAGGCTTTGCCTCTTGGCTTTATTATAACACATTCGGGAAAAAAAGCAACTGTTTTGCATTTTTGATGTAATAAAGGAAAACAGCAAGATAAGGACAGGGACAGCAATGAATAACACAGGGGCAATCTTAGAAGAACTGGCGGCCATCGCCCGGAAAGATAAGAATATCAGACAGAAATTTTTAGATTCCAGAAGCAGCAGGCAGCCGTATCAGGAATTTTGTAAAATCGCACAGAGCCTGGGATATGATATCTCCGTAATGGATATTTTAGATGCAGAGGATCAGTTCCTTGGTCTGCTGGAAAAAAGCGTAAACGGCGGAGGGGCAAATCATAGTGTTTTGGAAGGCACTGCAGATTTTTATGCTCAGTTTTTCAATGAGATACAATAATTATTAGCACTCTACTAAAAAGAGTGCTAAAATTTTCTTTACTTTGTGTTTCATTCGGTGTACAATGGGTATATACAAAATTGTGAGGGCATAATACCGAAGGTAAGAAAGATGTCCAAGCGATGAAGTAGAATAAAATCCAAATAAAAATGTTTATGTTTTGATTGAATAGGGGTGATGATATGAACATTGAAAAATATACGCAGAATGCACAGCAGGCCATTATGGACTGTCAGAATATCGCAATTTCTGAAGGGCACCAGATGCTGGATGGCGAACATCTGCACATGGCACTTTTGATGCAGAAGGACGGACTGGTCCCGAAACTGCTTAAGTACATGAACATCGATGCAACCGCTGTAATCGCGGATGTGGAAGAACAACTGGAAAAACTGCCGAAGGTTTCCGGCAATGCAGACAACATGTATTCTTCCAGAAGACTTTCCCAGCTTTTGATGCGTGCAGAGAAAATTGCAGAAGAGTTCAAGGACGAATATGTCAGTGTTGAACACTTATATCTTGCATTGCTGGAAGAAAAGGGAACAGCCAGTGCGAAAATCTTCGCAAAATACAACATCACAAAGAACGGCTTCTTAGAGGCACTTTCTAAGGTCAGGGGAAACCAGAGAGTGACCAGCCAAAATCCGGAAGATAATTATGACGCTTTGAATAAATACGGACGTGATCTGGTGGAAATGGCACGAGATGGTAAGCTTGATCCGGTTATCGGACGTGATGCCGAAATCAGACATGCTATTCAGATTCTTTCCAGAAGAACCAAGAATAACCCGGTACTCATCGGCGAACCCGGTGTCGGCAAAACGGCAGTCGTAGAAGGCCTGGCACAGCGTATCCTAAACGGGGATGTGCCGGAGGGCTTGAAAGACAAGACCATTTTTGCACTGGATATGGGTGCACTGATCGCAGGTGCTAAATTCAGAGGCGAATTTGAAGAAAGATTGAAAGCTGTCTTAAACGAAGTTGAAAAATCCGAAGGCAGGATCATTCTATTCATTGACGAAATCCATAATATCGTTGGTGCCGGAAGAACAGAAGGCTCCATGGATGCAGGCAACCTGTTGAAGCCGAAACTGGCAAGGGGCGAGTTACACTGCATTGGTGCAACCACGTTGGATGAATATCGTAAATACATTGAAAAAGATGCTGCACTGGAAAGAAGATTCCAGAAGGTGTTGGTTGACCAGCCATCCGTTGAAGATACCATTTCTATCCTGAGAGGACTGAAAGAGCGGTTTGAAATCCACCATGGCGTTCGGATTACAGACGGTGCGCTGATTGCCTGTGCAACCCTTTCGGATCGTTATATCAGCGACCGGTTCCTGCCGGATAAGGCCATCGACCTGATGGATGAAGCGGCAGCCAGGATCAGAACCGAAATCGACAGCATGCCTTCTGAACTGGATGAGATATCCAGAAAGATCATGCAACTGGAAATTGAAAAACAGGCACTTGGCAAGGAGACAGATAAAGCTTCAGCAGCAAGACTTGCTACTCTTGAAAAAGAACTGGCAGCGTTAAAAGAAGAAAATGCTTCCATGCGTGCTCAGTGGGAAAACGAAAAGAAAGCTATCTCGGAAGTCAAAGGTACTAAACAGCAGATTGAAGAAGTCAAACACCAAATGGAAGAGGCTGAGAGAAATTATGACCTTGAAAAACTGGCACAGTTGAAATACGGAACTTTACCGGAGCTGGAAAAGAAACTGGAAGAAGAAAAACAGAAAGCAGACAACGTCGATGGCGGAGAAGCAAGACTGCTAAAAGAAGAAGTCGGCGAGGAAGAAATTGCAGAAGTCATTTCTTCCTGGACAGGCATTCCGGTCAGCAAACTGGTTGAAACAGAACGTGAGAAGTTGCTGAAACTGCCAGAAATCCTGCATAAGAGAGTTATCGGACAGGATGAAGCAGTTACCGCTGTTTCGGAAGCCATCCTTAGGGCAAGAGCAGGACTGAAAGACGAAAACAGACCTATCGGTTCCTTTATTTTCCTGGGACCTACCGGTGTCGGCAAAACAGAACTGGCTAAAACGCTGTCGGAATCTCTGTTTGATACCGAACGGAATATGATCCGTATCGATATGTCGGAGTACATGGAGAAACATTCCGTGTCCAGACTGGTAGGAGCGCCTCCTGGATATGTAGGTTATGATGAGGGTGGGCAGCTGACGGAAGCAGTCAGAAGAAAACCGTATAGTGT
>CAKQVC010000172.1 GCA_934277655.1 uncultured Clostridia bacterium | reverse complement strand
CCCGTAGCCTTGGCAACCTTATTCAGCTTATTTTCTCCAAGATCTTCTAAATGATGCAGAATAATATATTCAATGGAATCTTCCAACAAACCTTTTGCTGCAAGCTGAATGATCAAACATTCTTTCAGGCATCTTGCACCTACACCGACCGGCTCAAATGTCTGAATGACATCCAGTACCTTTTCGATGACTGACCGATCTACCTGAAAGCATTTTGCAACCTTATCCAGATCAGCAGTTAAATATCCATTATCATCAATGGCTTCCACCAGATACCGGCCAATCTTCAGCTGCTGACCTTTCAGCTTTGAAAACGTCAGCTGTAAAAGCAGTGAATCTTCCAGAGTTTCCTCTTTGCTGACAAACTGTTCGAACGATGTTTGATCGTTATCTTTCGAATATTCCCATTGTTTATAGCTAATGTCATCATATTCCGCTTCTTTGACTTTTTCGCGCAGGTCAAAGTCAGATTCTTCTGCTTCTTTTTTATCCATTGCTTCCGTCTTAGAAACTTCAATATCTTTTTTCCCCTCCATGCTGTCATACTCCAGTACCGGGTTCTGCATCAGCTCATCCTGAACAAAGGAATCAAGTTCCTGCGTATTAAATTGCAGAATCTGAATTGCCTGTATCAGTTCCGGGGTCATCGTCAGCTTTTGTGTTTGTTCAATCGTTAAATCATATCCTAGCTTCATGTTTCACCTCGAAAATTCTTCATCTGAAAACATAAACATATTGCAACTTGTTTTTCCATCTGTTTTTTTATCTTTATGCAAATATTATACCAAATGCATAAGGTTATTTCAACCCCGGAAAATTTAATTGCCGTAGTGCCTCAAACAAAATGATATTTGCGGAATTCGCAAGATTAAAAGAGCGAAGTCTTGTGTCTGCGCTCATCGGAATGCGGATTGCCGTATCCTCATGTTCTGCAATGAAGTCTCTCGGAAGCCCAGCTGTCTCTTTCCCAAATAAAAACATATCCTCGTCATGATAATTCATCTGTGTATAGATATGTCCTCCTTTGGTTGTTGCCAGAAAAAGCCGGCGATCCCCCTGACCATATTTGTCCATAAACGCCTGCAAGTTTTCATGAAGTTCCACCGTTACATAGGGCCAATAATCCAATCCTGCCCTTTTCAAACTTTTATCATCTATGCTGAATCCCAGCGGTTTAACAAGATGCAGTACTGTGCCGGTTGCTGCACAGGTTCTTGCTATATTTCCTGTATTCGGTGGGATTTCCGGTTCTACAAATACTATGTGAAGTGCCATACCTTTGCCTCTCTTTACTTTTCTTCATGCTTTATACTTTCAAGAATTTTCTGATCTGTTGATTATAAAATATTAATCATCTTTTTTGAATCCTACATTCAGTATCACTTTGCGGACTCAATTGTTATCATACAAAACTTTTCGACAAAAGAAAAGAGAAATTTCAAAAAACAAAAGACAAAATCAAAAAAATAGTATATAATTCTTTCATTACGAAATTCTCATGGAGGACAAACCAATGAAGAACCTTAGAATTGCCATTCTTGGCTTTGGAACCGTAGGTGGCGGAACTTATCATATTCTGACAGAAAATCATGATATTATCGAAAAACGGACCGGTGTATCCATCGATGTCGTAAAGGTACTCAATCGAAGAGTCAAACCCGGCATCCCCCAGGATATTTTAACAACGGATCCGGATGATATTCTTACCTGTCCGGACATCGATCTGGTTGTAGAAACCATCGGCGGTATTGAACCGGCTACTTCTTTCATGCTTCAGGCAATGAAACATGGAAAACATGTCGTTACCGCAAACAAGGCTGCTGTTGCAGCCAACTATGAAATTCTTCAGCAGACAGCTGCCGAAAATAATGTACAGTTTCTATTTGAAGCAAGCGTAGGCGGTGGTATTCCTGTTCTTACAGCCATTCAGAACCCACTACAAGGCAATCATTTTACCGAAGTTATGGGTATTGTAAACGGAACAACGAATTACATCCTGACAAAAATGACAGATGAAGGTGCTGATTATGCAGACGTTTTAAAGGACGCACAGGAAAAAGGGTTCGCAGAAGCTGATCCTACTGCCGATGTAGAAGGTATTGACGTTGCGAACAAGCTTTCCATATTAATCGCACTTCTGTTTGACCAATATATCGCACCCACGGATATTCCGACTGTTGGTATTTCAAAAATCACACTGGATGATATTAAGGCTGCAGCCGAAGAAAACTGTAAATTAAAATTGATCGCACATGCAACATATGAAAGCGGAAAGGTAACTGCATCCGTAGCACCTGAAAAAATACCTTATGCTCATCCTCTCGCTGGCGTAAGCAATGAATTCAACGCAGTATTTATAAATGGCGACATGGTAGGTGAGCTGATGTTCTATGGCAAGGGTGCTGGTGCACTTCCTACAGGCAGCGCGGTTGTAGGCGATATTATCACGATTGCAAAGTCTTTAAAATAAAGACAAACTTAAAGAATAAAAAGAATAAAAGAAAACACAAATTTTTTGTCATTTCGGAAATGTCATCAGAAGATATTTCCTGCAATAATTGCAATAATAAAGGAGTCAAAACATGAGTTTATTTAAAGAATGGACTGATCTCATCGAAGGTCAGACGGATGATACATTTGAAGCATTCTGGAAAGAATATAGTGAGACTGAGACCAGAATCTATGAAAACATTTTAGAAAACAAAGAGCAGCACCTCTCAGGCAAGTTTTCAGATCTGGTTGCAAAATTTGAAGCAAACCCTGTCATCTTTATGGGATTTTTAGATGGTATTCAAACAAGCTTGAATAATCCATTCGATTTAGATGGTGTGACAGAGGAAACTGAAATCGATCTGGATGTTGACTTTGAAAAGCTCTTTTTCAACATGCTGAAAGCAGAAGCCGAATATCTGTACACACTTCCACAGTGGGAAGAAGTTCTTCCGGAAGAAAAGATCGTTGAAATCATCAAGGACTATAAACGGTCCAAAACCGTTCATAAAGAAAAAGAGCCTGGCAGGAATGATCCTTGCCCTTGCGGAAGTGGCAAGAAATACAAGAAATGCTGTGGTGCCAATAAATAATATTTTTCCGCACCAGCAACAAAAGTGTGCACAGAAATCTTTGATTTCACGATGCACACTTTTGTTTTATATTAATTATTTTTATATTGATTATATAATAAGCATTGCGTCACCGTAGCTGAAAAAGCGATACTTTTCATCAACCGCTATCTTATAGACACGTAAAATATCTTCTCGATTATAAAGTGCTGAAATCAGCATCAATAAAGTAGACTTTGGCAAATGGAAGTTTGTAATCAAAGCTTTGATGATCTTAAATTCATATCCCGGATAAATGAAAATCCCGGTAGAACCGTGTCCCTGCTGTACGAGGTATTTTCCACATTCTTCATCAAACTGTGCTGCACTTTCCAGCGTCCTCGTCGAAGTGGTACCAACAGAAACAATTCTGCCCCCAGCTAAAATCGTTTCATTGATGATATTCGCTGCTTTTTCGTCAACAAAATATTCTTCAAAATGCATGTGGTGCTCTTCAATCTTTTCTGCCTTAACAGGTCTGAATGTCCCGATTCCCACATGTAAGGTAACATAAGCAAGCTTCACACCTTTTCTTTTGCTTTTTCTAAAAGTTCTTTCGTAAAATGCAGTCCTGCTGTAGGCGCTGCAACAGAGCCTTCAGTCTTGCAGTAAACGGTTTGATAG
Source organism: uncultured Clostridia bacterium (assembly GCA_934277655.1). GTDB lineage: Bacteria > Bacillota > Clostridia > Peptostreptococcales > Anaerovoracaceae > CAG-238. Next base: position 1,403 of record CAKQVC010000172.1, on the reverse strand, counting down.
CGTTCTTTGTCTTCCAACGTGTTCTCTCTTTCGATATACGGAGGCAGCGGCATTTTTCCCAGTTCTTCCAAACGTTCCAGGAAGATTCCTTCATATTCAAATTCAACAATTCGTGTCCCGTCTTCGCCATAATCCTTAATCACTGCGCGAAACAGCTTATCCTCTGAAAAACTGACAGCATCTCCAACTTTCAAGCGTTTTCCGGGTCTTACCATTGTTTCCCATGTGTCGCCTTCCAGCCGTTTGATCAAAAGGAATTCCACCTTCGCTCCTGTTCCTTCTTTCACGCCATAAAGTCTTGCCGGAAGGACTTTGGAATTGTTCAAAACCAGACAGTCTCCCGGTTTCAAGTAATCAATAACATCATAAAAATGTTTGTGTTCTACATTCCCGTTTTTTCTGTCAACCACCATGAGTCTCGAAGAGTCTCTTTTCTCTGCCGGAGTCTGTGCGATCAACTCCAGCGGTAACTCATAATCAAAATCATTAATATGCATAGTTTCTAATTCATCCTGTCTTCTTATTATTACTCTTTATTACTCTTATTACTCTTACTCGTCATTTCCATAAGGCAGCCCCAGGTGGCGGTATCCTGCTTCCGATACCATCCTGCCCTTCTGTGTCCGATAAAGGAGTCCCGACTGGATCAGATATGGTTCATACGCATCTTCTATGGTAACTCTCTCCTCACCGATAGAAGCTGCAATCGTATCAATTCCAACAGGTCCGCCGTGGAACCGTTCTATGATCGTTGATAAAATTCCCCTGTCGATTCTTTCAAGTCCCATATCGTCTACGCCTAGTGCATTCAGTCCTTCCCTGGTAATGTCGATGTCTATTATACCATTTCCCTTCACTTGTGAAAAGTCCCTGATTCGTTTCAACATACGATTTGCGACTCTTGGAGTTCCTCTGGACCGTTTTGCCATTTCCTCCAGAGACTGATCATCGATCTCCACATTCAGAATTCCTGCCGTACGTTTAATGATCTTTTTCAGTTCTTCTGTATTATACAATTCAAATTTGCTGATCACTCCGAAACGGTCTCTCAGCGGAGCTGACAGACTTCCTGCCCGGGTCGTTGCTCCAATCAGGGTAAACTTCGAAAGATCAAGGCGGATTGAACGTGCTGATGGTCCTTTTCCGATAATGATATCCAGTGCGTAATCTTCCATCGCAGAATACAGTACTTCTTCCACAGATCGGTTCAGCCTGTGGATCTCATCAATAAAAAGCACATCATTTTCGTTCAGGTTTGTCAAAATCGCTGCTAAATCCCCCGCCCGCTCGATTGCCGGACCGGAAGTGATTTTGATATCCACGCCCAGTTCATTGGCGATGATTCCTGCCAAAGTTGTTTTTCCCAGTCCCGGAGGTCCATAAAACAGCACATGATCCAGTGG
>CAKQVC010000171.1 GCA_934277655.1 uncultured Clostridia bacterium | reverse complement strand
CTTTTTCGCGCAAACGCATTGCTTCAGCCTTCTCTCCGGGCCATGACAGCCCTTCCAATGACCGGTTTTCACCGCGCGCGGATTACTCCGTACGGAAAACAATGCTTTAGAAATACAGCTACTTTGGGAAGTCTGCCGCAGATTCCTGCGCGGATCGCGCGCTGTCCGGATTCGCTGCCTGCGAATCCAATGGGCTGACTTCTTTCCGTGTCCGGGATTCTCACCCGATTCCCTTGTTCAGCTGGAACAAGAATGCGTGTCCGTTCGGCACCGCCGGCGCTGCTTGCGCCGCATCTGCGTCCGTTCGGGTCGCGCATTTGCCACAAAAGCCTGTAATTGATTCATTTTTTCATTTTTATGTTTACTTTTCCCGCGAAACAACAAAAAGACTGCCGTTTCTCAGGCAGTCTGCATACATTCTGTTTCCTGTGTTCACGCCATGCCTTGCGCGCTGTGCGCACTGCCTGCGTTTACACATGTCAGCCGAAAAGTGCCACCGAGCAAGCCTCCTGCCGTTGTAACAGGAGCCTCCTTTTTGTCTGCTTACCTTTTCGCAATGATGTACACTTCTGCCCTGGAGAATTTGTTTACATCCAAGCGATAACTCGTCTCCCGTCTCGTCGTTCTAAACGCATCACGGTTGCTCGCCAGTCGAGGAATCTCACCCCACTTCCGTTAGTTACCCTTGTTGCTGCTTATCGCCGGTTCGACAATTTGCTCATGTCATATAAAGTACACTTTTACGAACAAACTGTGAATGACGAATCTTTTCTTTTTTTCTTTAGCCAGACATATTTTATCACGCGGGCTACATAAAAGCAACACATATTTTCTAATTTTTTCACAAACCATTCTCGTCCCTTCTGGTCAATTTTGCAAGACTTTCAGGGTTGATTGTGAACTACCCATTGTCTAAAGCCAATGGGATTGCGGTAGCCATATTTCAAATGTCGTCCCGCTATGCTTATTTGTGTAAACTTCAATCGTCCCGTCATGAACGCGCACAACTTCCCGCACCATCGCAAGTCCAAGCCCCACACCTCCAAACTCCCGGCTTCTTGACTTGTCTACACGGAAGAACGGTTCAAAGATCTTCTCCCTGAATGCTTCATCAATTCCGTTTCCTGTATCCGAAACCGTCAGAACAACTTTGTTCTTCTCCCTTATTGCTGATACCGTAACGGTTCCATCTTTCCGATTATATTTAATCGCATTTTCCACAAGATTATATAGCATTCTGTAAATCAGAATATCACTTCCTGTCAAAAATAATTCTTCTTCTGCCTTTTCTCCTGTTCCCTGTGACTTCTGCATCAGTTCAACCTTCTTTTCCTGTGCTAACGGTTCCAAATCTGCCAGCACTTCCTCAATCAGACTATGAAGCTCAATTCTGTCATTTCGCGCTACTGTCTGTAATTCGCTCATGTCCAAAAGCGTTCTGACCAACTTGCTAAGACGTTCATTCTGCTCCGTTACCATCTGAATTGTCTCTTCTGCTGCTGTTGTACTCTCTGGATGCTCTGTTGTATGGTATAGATCCAGTTGCGCCTGGATTAATGCCAGAGGAGTGCGTAACTCATGTGCTGCGTTTCCCGTAAACTGACGCTGCGTCTCAAATGATTCTGAAAGCCGCATAAGCATTTTATTATAAGATATGCGAAGTCTGTCCAGCTCTGCAATCTTATTCTCTTCGATTGTATAATCTGTCAGATTCTGTGCCTGAACTTTTTCCACTGTCTCTGAAAATCCCCTGAGTGGTTTTAATGCTCTTCCACTGATAAAATATGTTACCGCGCCGCCAAACAGCGCTACAATAGCAGTAATCATAAGGCTTCTGCTTCTATAATCTGCTTTGGAGTTATAAATTTTCGTGGAAAACTGTGCTACAAAGTCATCCCACGCATTATCCGGAATGTCAATGTACACCGCTTCCGGTGCTGTGCCCTGATCCGTGATAGACTCCTGAAGCGTATCAAAATAATAGACTCCGTTTTTATACAAGAAAAAGGTAAGACATCCGCATAGTATGGTAATCAACACTGTTGTAAGAAGTGTTAATTTCCACTGGAGTGATATTTTTTTCATGCTTTGCTTTCGCCCCCTATCTTATAGCCCTCACCGATTTTGTTCACGATTGGATCATATCCGAGTCCTGCTTTCAGTTTTTTTCTCAAAGAAGACATATGCACTCGGATTGAACCGCTAAAACTGTCCACAGAAGAATCCCAGACATGCTCAATCAGTTCTTCCTGACTGACCGGTCTTCCTTGATTTAAAAGGAGATATTCTAAAATTCCATTTTCTTTTCTCGTCAACGCAACCGGGTTATCTTCTGCGTAGGCAACCCTTTCTCTCGTATCAAATCGAAGTTTTCCACATTCCAGGCAGATATTTTTTTGTATAAATTTTCTTCTTGTCAGGCTTCTCACACGAGCTTCCAACTCCTGCAGGTGAAAAGGTTTTTCCATATAATCATTTGCACCGGAATCCAATCCCTCAACCTTATCTGCAATCTGACTTCTCGCAGACAGGATTAATACTTTTGTCTCTTCATTTTCTTTGCGAAGTTCCCGAAGGATCTCCATCCCATCCAACCCGGGCAGGTTAAGATCAAGCACGATCAGGTCATACTGTTCCGCATAGATCATCTCCAGTGCCTGCTCTCCGTCATTACATGTATCCACCTCATAACCTGCCAGATGCAGACTTTTCGCAATCATATCACATAATTTCTTCTCATCTTCAACAACTAATAATCTCAATTTACTTTTCTCCATTCTCTTAACAGGGAATTTACATCCCATATTATATAATGTAACCATTGAACAGTCAATAAGCCGACTTTGAGTAATAACAGCGAAAGGAGCAGTTACTATTTACAGTAACAAGTGGTATCTTAATGAAATCAGAAAGAGCAATACAAGTTTTTTTACTTGCAGCTGGTCTCGTATTTTTTCTTGTTGGGATTTTGCGTGGAGAAGCTGCAACGGTACTCAGTAAGGCAATAAAATTATGTATGGAGTGTGTCGGAATTGGATAAAAAATTAAAATCAAACAAGAACTTCCTGGTTCGCTTCCGCGGATGGTTTCAGGCAACTGCAACACTGCTGGCCAATCTTCATATTCCGAATCTGTTTGTAGGGAAGCTTTATCAGGGAAAGGTAAAAACAATATGTGTCCCCGGGCTGAACTGTTACTCTTGCCCAGCTGCTACAGGCGCCTGTCCGATCGGAGCTTTCCAGGCTGTAGTCGGTTCATCAAAATTCAAGTTTACCTACTACATTACCGGATTCTTTATCTTGCTGGGAGTTCTGTTAGGACGATTTATCTGCGGTTTTCTCTGTCCGTTTGGATGGTTTCAGGATCTGTTGCATAAAATCCCAGGCAAAAAACTATCTACTGCAAAACTAAAACCCCTGCGGTATCTGAAATACGCAGTTCTGGTCGTCTTTGTTATACTACTTCCGGCATTTGTAACTAATTCACTGGGTATGGCAGACCCCTTCTTCTGCAAATACATATGCCCACAAGGCGTACTTGAAGGTGCAATTCCACTTTCACTTGTTAATTCAGGAATCCGTGCGGCACTCGGTCACTTATTTACGTTTAAGTTTACAATCCTTGTACTTGTAATCATCTTAAGCATTCTGTTTTACCGTCCGTTCTGTAAGTGGATCTGCCCACTTGGTGCTATCTACTCGCTGTTTAACAAAATATCTTTTCTTAAGATTAAGGTGGATTCTGAAAAATGTGTCAGCTGTCAGAAATGTAGTCGTGCCTGCAAAATGGATGTAAATGTAGTAGAAACACCAAATCACCCGGAATGTATCCGGTGTGGAGCATGTATGAAAGCTTGTCCAACAAATGCGATCTGCTATCGTTACGGATTTTCAGACAAGAAACAGGCTGACAATAAATAAGCTGAAATAAATCAAATAATATTCAAAGGGAGAAAAAAATCATGAAAAACAAAACAAGTCGAGTAAACTCAATGAAATTTAAAAAAGCAATTGCGGTATCTCTTGCCATTCTCGTTCTTCTTGCATTCACGGGTTGCGGAACTTCATCTAGTTCCGTAGCAAAGGGAAGCCCAAATCAGGAAGATACTTCTACAACAGGTTCAAGCAGTTCAGTTGAGCTCAATGAAAAGCTGAATGACCTTTACCAACAGGAAAACCAAATCTTTGCAGATCACAAAGATGTATGGGACAAGGCATTTGGCTTTATGAGCAAGAGCACTGACGATGATACCATGAATGAAAACTATGCGGACTTTCTTGCAAATACAATAGAATCAAACAAAGATTCTTTCTCCGAAGAAGAATATACTACTCTGAGTAAAGACATTGAAACGATTCGAGGCATTGAAGAAGAAATTGCAAAACTTGAAAAAGAAATTGCCGCAGCTGATTCTTCCGGCAGCAGTTCCTCCAGCTCAGCTGACTCTACAGGCGTGTTCCACGATTTCAAAGGGAAAGACCTGGATGGTAACGATGTAGATGACAGCCTTTTCGCCCAAAATAAAGTTACGGTTGTAAACTTCTGGTTCAGTGGATGCAAGCCTTGCGTTGAAGAACTTTCTAAACTGAATGAATTAAATGATAAAATTAAGAAAATGGGCGGCGAGGTTGTTGGTATCAATACAGATACATTAGATGATAATCAGGATGGAATCAAAGAAGCGAAAAAAATCCTGAAAGCCCAAGGAGCTTCCTATAAAAACCTGACTTTTGATTCCGATTCAACAGTTGGAGAATATGCAGGAAACATTATGGCATTCCCGACAACAGTTCTCGTGGATAAAGACGGAAATATCATTGGCGAACCTTTCATGGGCGGAATTGATGATCAATCAAACTACGATCAACTAATGAAACAAATTCAGTCCATACTTGATCAGAAATAATTCAATGCAAGAAAAAACAGCCTGAAATCCAAATGAAATGCTGAAATTTCAGGCTGTATTTACTTCACATACGCATTCAGTGTATAAAATTAGCGGTGGTCGACAATTTATCGTGCTTGTTTTAGATACGTGGTTTGTCTTTTTCCAGGTCTTTTCTTCTTCGTATTTTGTGTTTTTTACGGAAGTACGACGATGACCACCGGCAACTTGCCGGTGGTCACGATTACAGTTG
>CAKQVC010000170.1 GCA_934277655.1 uncultured Clostridia bacterium | reverse complement strand
GTGCAGAACGGATTCGAGGGAAACTACCAATCTGCATCTGCGACAACACCCTGTGCCCTGGATCTTTATGAGATACTCCGGCAGATGCAGGATGGTGGATGCAGAGCTGCTGTAATAGAGGTCTCTTCGCAGGGAATGAAGCAGCATCGAATCTGGGGACTGCACTTGCATGCGGCGGTATTTACCAATCTGGCAGAAGATCATATCAGCCCGGATGAACATGAAAATTTCGAAGAATATTTGTACTGGAAAAGCATGCTTTTTCGTCAAGCCGATATTGCTATTGTTAATGGAGACGATCCATACTGTGAAGAAATTTTGAAAAACAGCACAGCGAAACAAACGATTCGCTTCGGTATGGGGGAAAATGTGCAGATGAGAGCTTCAGATGCTGAGATTTTCAAGGGAAAGGATATACTTGGAATCCGTTTTTCCCTGGAATATGCCGGGCAAGAAGCTGAAACAGCTAGTAAAACAGAAAATAAAGAAGACCAAGATAAAGATGAAGTTGAAATCAAAGATAAAAATAGAGATAAAATTGAAGTAGAAACAGCAATGCCCGGGATGTTCAGTCTGTATAATGCCGCAGGGGCAATCACTGCGGCCTGCGTAGCAGCCGGAATTGATCTCAGGCAGGCAGCTGCATCTGTCAAAGATGTGAAAGTCAGAGGCAGAGCGGAAATCATACCGCTGAACCGGGATTTTATGGTTATGATCGATTATGCACATAATGGAGCAGCACTTCAAAGTCTACTGATTAATCTTCGAAAATACCGGCCAGAGAGGCTGATCGTTGTCTTTGGATGCGGCGGGCAGAGGGATAAGAACCGGAGGGTCGAAATGGGGAAAGCGGCCGGAACATATGCTGACTTTTCCATCATTACATCCGACAATCCACGCAGCGAGGAGCCGATGCGTATTATTCAGGATATTTCAGAAGCAATGGGAAAGGCAGGTGGCAGTTATCGAATCATACCTGACCGCAGGCAGGCAATCGCATGGTGCCTGGAAGAGGCATGGGAAGGCGATTTTATCGTGATTGCAGGAAAGGGGCATGAAACTTACCAGGTAATAGGAAATGAAAAAATACATTTCGATGACAGGCAGGAAGTTTTGTCTGTCAGCCAAAATTTGAAATAAAGAAAAAATATGACAAAGAAAAATAAAAAGAGGATGAGAATATGAGAACTTTTACAATAGAAGAAATTACGCAGGCAACCGGCGGGAAACTTCTCAGCGGAAACCCCAAAGATGAGATCACAAAGATTGCGACAGATTCACGGCAGGCAGAAGAAGGAAATCTTTTCTTTGCTCTGATCGGTCTTGTAAACGATGGACATAAATATCTGGGCGATGTTATGAAAAACGGATGCCGAAGTTTGATTGTTTCCGATGAAAGCAAAGTGCCGGGAGATGGAGACACAATAAATGTGGTTTTAGTCGATGATACGACGAAAGCTCTGCAGCGTCTCGCAAAATATTATCTTTCGACGATGCCGCTAAAAAAGAAAATCGCGGTTACTGGAAGTGTAGGCAAAACCAGTACCAGAGATATGTTGTTTGCGATTGCAGAAACAAAATATAAGGCAGCCAGAAGCATAAAAAACTTCAACAATGGATTCGGACTTCCATTGAGTATTATGGATTTCCCACCGGATACAGAAGTTGCCGTGCTGGAAATGGGAATGGATGATTTCGGAGAGATTGAAACCCTTGCAGATCTTGTAAGACCTGATGTTGCACTGATCACTGAAATCGGAATTTCTCATATTGAAAAACTGGGAAGCCGGCAAGGCATATTGCAGGCAAAGATGGAAGTAACTACTTTCTTTGACGAAAATTCCGTATTGATCGTAAACAGTGACTGCGACCTTCTGAAACCGGGTCATACAGCAGGGAATTATCATCTGCTGACTGTGGGAACAGAAAAAAAAGATGATTTTGTTGTATCAGATGTTTGCGATTTTGGCGATAAAGGTATAAAATACAGATTGGACCGAAAAGATAAACATTATGAAATAGGATTATTCTTGCCGGGTGCACATAATGCAATTAACGCAACACTTGCCATTGCGGCAGGTGAACTGTTGGGGATTGATGTGGAGACAGCTGTTGAGGGACTGAAAAATGCAGCTTTGACGGAAAAAAGACTTCACATTATCGAAGAAGGCGGAGTTAAAATCATAGACGATACCTACAATGCATGCCCGGCATCTATGAAGTCAGCGGTCAATACCCTGATGGCATCAGGTGGAAACCGTAAAGTGGCAATTCTGGGTGACATGTTTGAACTGGGTGCAGAAAGCGAGAATGCCCATTTTGAGGTAGGCGTATATGCAGCCGAAAAACAGGTGGATCTACTGATCGCAGTCGGAAACGATGCCAGGCAGTATGCAGAAGGTGCGAAGAAAAGCATGGATCCGCAGAAAATCCTTTGTTTTGAAAAAAAGGAAGACCTGATAGAAAAACTGTCGGAACTGATCGAAACAGGAGATGTTATTTTGGTCAAAGCTTCCAGAAGTATGTTTATGGAAAAGATTGTAAACGCAATTCTGGAAATGAAAGAAAAACACGAATAAGAGGAAGAGGAGAAAAACAGAGAAATGGATTTGTTCAGAGTGCCGGTAATCGCACTGGTTATCGGATGGATTTTAGGAGCCGTATTTACGAAGATTCTGATTCCGTTTTTAGAAAAAAAACAGTTCAGACAGTTTGTCAGAGAGGTTGGACCGCAGTCCCACCTTTCCAAAACAGGAACGCCAAGCATGGGTGGCATTGCGATTGTCAGCGCAACGATCATTGCCAGCCTGATCGGAGGAGTACTTGCCGGGGGAATCAGCTGGTTTAAGCTGATCGTCACACTGGTTGTCATGGTACTGTTTGGATTGATCGGTTTTATTGATGACTATGAAAAGGCAATCAAAAAGAATAACGCAGGGATCAGCCCGAAACAGAAGATCATTCTGCAGTTTGTGTTTTCCGCAGGGTTTGCGGTTTGTGCATATATGAAATCCGGATTCGATGGTGTGAGTGGAAGCAGCGTGTGGATCCCTTTTGCAGATGTATATTTGGATCTGGGAATTTTCTATATTCCTTTCGTCATCTTTGTCATGATCGCATTCAGCAATGCAGTGAATTTGACAGACGGACTGGATGGATTGGCTTCCGGAGTCACAGCGTTGGTTGCTTTCTGCATGGTGATCCTGGGAGTGAATGCTTTCCCGATGCTTTCGGCAGAACCGATTGTGTATGGCGCACTGGCAGGCGGCTGTCTGGGATTCTTGATCTTCAATAAGAATCCGGCAAAAATTTTCATGGGAGATACAGGTTCTATGGCATTGGGCGGTATGCTTGCAGCAGGAGCTGTATTTATGAAAATGGAATTCCTGGTGGCAATCGCAGGCCTGATCTATGTTCTGGAAGCTTTATCTGTTATCATTCAGGTAACTTATTTTAAGAAAACGAAGAAGAGGATATTTAAGATGGCGCCGATTCATCATCACTTTGAACTTTGCGGCATGAGTGAAAAGAAAGTTGTCTTCATGTTCTGGGGTGCAACTCTTGTGTTCTGTCTGTTGGCTATTTTGATCTATAATATTTAATAAAGAGGCAAAAAAATGGATAATAATAATGTAAAAAATATCAGAGAAAAGAAAGTGCTGATTGTCGGTATGGGAAAATCAGGAATCGCGGCAGTGCAGGCAATGCTGAAACTGGGTGCCGATGTATCTATTCAGGATTCCAAGGACAGAGAGCAGATTGATGGCCAGCTCCTGAACTTTTTAGAAGGAAAAGACGTAAAGTGTTATTTCCATCAGATTCCGGAGGGCGTTCACTTCGATATGATGATCTTAAGCCCGGGTGTCAACCCGGAACTGGATTTTATCCAGAAAGCAGAAAGCGAAGGTACGGAAATTGTCGGCGAACTGGAAATCGCATATCGTATTGCAAAAGGAACTTTCATTGCTATTACCGGAACCAACGGCAAGACGACAACAACAACGCTGGTTGGAGAAATTTTCGAGAAATCAGGAAGAATAACTCATGTTGTCGGAAACATTGGGGTTGCAGTTATTTCAAAAGCACTCAGCTCTCAGGAAGATGACTGGCTGGTTACGGAAACAAGCAGCTTCCAACTTCAGACAATCAAGTATTTTAAGCCGGCTGTATCGGCAATCTTGAATTTGACACCGGATCATCTGAATCGTCATCATACGATGGAAGGCTATGGTGCAGCGAAGGCAAAGATCTTTGAGAATCAAGATAAAAACGGATACTGCATCGTCAATTATGATGATAAGAGATGCTGGGCTCTTGCGGAAAACTGCAAGGCGAAGGTGATTCCGTTCTCAATCAAAGAGCAGTTGGAAGTCGGTGCATTTTTATCAGATACCAAGCTTGTAATCTGCAATGAGGATGGAAATGTTGAGGAACTTTGTGACCGCAGTGATCTGAACATTATCGGCGATCATAACATTGAAAATGCACTGGCGGCAGCAGCGATATCCTATTTTGCAGGCGTCAGCGTAGATGCGATACGGGAAGTCCTGACTACATTTAAAGGCGTGGCACACAGAATTGAATTTTCTGGCGAAATTGATGGTGTGCGTTACTATAATGATTCGAAAGGGACAAACGTGGATGCAGCAATCATTGCGCTGAATGCGATCGGTAAGGATATCATCCTGATCGCCGGAGGTGACGGGAAAGGGCAGGATTTCGATCCGTTTATCCAGAGCTTTAACGGCAGAGTGAAACATATGATTCTTCTTGGAAGAGATGCGAAGATCCTGGCGGCGTCTGCAGACAAATACGGATTCAAGGATTATTCTTTCGCTAAGAATATGGACGAATGCGTAGCGAAAGCAAGCCAGATGGCAGAGCCTGGCGATACAGTGCTGCTTTCGCCTGCATGTGCAAGCTGGGATATGTATGACAACTTCGAACAGAGAGGAGATCATTTCAAGACCTGTGTAGAAAGGCTTCTTTAAAGTCTTTTAATGAATGAAATGAAAAGACAGGAAATTCTCTTATGAAAAAAATGAACCGTATTCAATCAAAAACAGGCGACTTATCCATTTTGTTGCTGGTTGCGATTCTAGTCATTTTTGGCATTGTTATGATTTTCAGTGCCAGCTATTATTCATCGATCAGCACATGGG
>CAKQVC010000169.1 GCA_934277655.1 uncultured Clostridia bacterium | reverse complement strand
AGGTGTTTCATGTGCTACTATAACCATATCACTTGAGGAAAGGAGAAAAGAAATGAACCTTATGGCATTGCTGTTGAGCGTTGTACTAGTCATTACCGTCATTACCGTCATTAGCATTATTTCGGAAGTCATCAGCATTCTAGCCGTGATTACCAATAGTGCAGGTTTGCATGCGGGTATGCCAAAAGTTCATTCTTATCTTTCATAGATATTTACCTGATGGTGGTAAGCAAGACATCAAGGAAGGCTATCAGGGTAGCTTATCACATCGGTAAAGATAGAACTTTAAAACCTGCGGCAGACTTGACCGCAGGTTTTTTAGTCGCTGAGAAAGAAATTTTTTCTGAACTCGGGAGACGCAGACAACGTATATAATAAAATTTATTTATTGGAGAAGATGGAGGAAACCAAAATGAAAAAGAATTATTTAAAAAAAGCTGCGGCAGTTACGATGGCTGCAGTAATGGCCTTTACCATGGCTGCCTGTGGCAGCAGTGACAACAGCGAATCTGACAGTGCGGACGGTCAGGCATTCGTAATCGGCGGCATTGGACCAACAACCGGTCAGGCAGCTATTTACGGTCAGGCAGTTAAGAACGGTGCGGAAATGGCTGTAAAAGAAATCAACGAAGCCGGTGGCATTAACGGTGTCCAGCTTAAATTCGAATGGCAGGACGACGAAAGTGACGCTGAAAAATCAGTCAACGCTTATAATACATTAAAAGACAAGGGCATGCAGATCCTGATGGGAACTGTAACCTCCGGTCCATGTACAGCAGTTGTTGCAGAAACTGCGAAAGACAATATGTTCCAGCTTACACCTTCCGGTTCTGCAGTTGAAAGCATCAACGGAGACAACGCATTCCGCGTATGCTTCTCCGATCCGAACCAGGGCGTCGGCGCAGCTGACTACATGGCAGAAAACTTCAAAGATGCAAAGGTTGCAGTTATCTATGACTCTTCCGATGTATATTCCAATGGTATCTACCAGAAATTCTCTGCAGAAGCAAAAGCAAAGGGTGTAGACGTTGTAACAACACAGGCGTTTACAAAAGATGCGAAAACAGACTTTACCGTACAGCTTCAAAAGGTAAAAAAAGCCGGTGCAGATGTAGTATTCCTTCCAATTTATTATCAGGAAGCAGCTTTAATCTTATCTCAGGCACAGAGCGTAGGTTTAGATGTTACTTACTTCGGCTGTGATGGTCTTGACGGACTGATTGATCAGTTAGGTGACAATGAAAAATTAGCAGAAGGTGTTATGCTTCTGACCCCGTTCGCAGCAGATGCTGACAACGAAGATGTTCAGAAATTCACAGCAGCTTATAAAGAAGCATACAACAATGAAACTCCAAATCAGTTCGCAGCTGACGCATACGATGCGATTTACATCATCAAAGCTGCTATCGAAAAAGCAGGTGCAACACCGGATATGAGCGTAAGTGATCTTTGTGAAGCTCTGAAACAGGCGATGGTAGAAATCGAAGTAACAGGGGTTACAGGAACAATGACATGGGATGCTTCCGGCGAACCGACTAAGACACCGATGGCTATGGTAATTAAAGACGGAGCATATTCCGCAGTCTAATCTCTGATCAGATAGACTTGGAAAAAAGCTACAAGAAAAGTAGCATGATTATACAGCCTGCCTGCCGAAAAGCAGGCAGCTGATATAAAGAAAATGAAGTGATTTCATAAAAGAGCATTAGAATGATAAGTGCCGGGAGATCCAGATTTGGGTCGCCCGGACAAATGTTTTGTTTTATTTCAGGAGAATAGTATGAATTTTTTATCTTATTTAATCAGCGGCATAAGCCTTGGAAGTATCTATGCACTGATCGCGCTGGGGTATACGATGGTATACGGCATCGCTAAGATGTTGAACTTCGCTCATGGAGACGTTATCATGATCGGCGGATTCGTTATCTTTACAGCAGTCAGCTCCATGGCTACCTCGCCGCTTGTTGCCATTTTGGCAGGAATTATTGTCTGCACCGTGCTTGGTGTGACTATAGAAAAAGTAGCATATAAACCCCTTCGTAACGCACCGCCTCTGGCAGTTCTGATCACAGCAATCGGCGTCAGCTATCTGTTGCAGAATGTAGCACTTCTGATTTTCGGATCAGCCAGTAAAAACTTCCCGGACCTCCTGAAGCTGGATGACTGGACACCGGTGGAAGGGCTTACGATTTCGGGAGAAACGATTGTAACCATCTGCGTAACTATCGTGATCATGGTTTCGCTGACCTGGTTTATCAATCATACCAAGCAGGGTGCAGCCATGCAGGCAGTTTCTGAAGACAGAGACGCTGCACAGCTGATGGGCGTCAATGTAGACAAAACCATTTCCCTTACCTTTGCAATCGGTTCCGGTCTTGCTGCAATCGCAAGCGTATTGCTGTGTTCCTCCTATCCGTTGATAGGACCATATACAGGACAGATGCCGGGTATCAAAGCGTTCGTAGCGGCTGTATTCGGCGGTATCGGATCCATTCCGGGTGCTATGATCGGTGGAATACTTCTGGGCGTTATCGAGAACCTGAGTAAAGCTTACATATCCACGCAGCTTTCGGACGTTATCGTTTTCAGCGTACTCATTATTGTTCTGCTGGTAAAACCGACAGGCATTCTGGGTAAGAAAATAAGAGAGAAAGTGTAGGTGCAGGGGAATGAAAAAAATTGACACACTGAGCAAAACATCCAGGAGCAACTTTGTCACTTACGGCATTACTGTTGCAATCTTCTTGTTCTGCTTCATATACATTTCAACGGGAATGGCATCCAACCTGTTCCAGGGGCTGATGGTACCAATTTGTTCCTATGTTATCATGGCAATTTCACTGAATCTGACGGTTGGCATCCTGGGCGAACTTTCCCTGGGACATGCAGGCTTTATGGCAGTTGGTGCTTTTGTGGGAAGCATATTTTCCCTGACAACAGAAGCAACCTTGACCAGTGCATGGATCCGTTTCCCGATGGCTATCCTGGTGGCAGGAATTGCAGCTGCACTGGTAGGTGTTCTGGTGGGTATTCCGGTACTTCGTCTTAGAGGCGACTATCTGGCGATTGTAACTCTTGCATTCGGCGAGATCATTAAAAATCTTTTAGGAAATATGTATCTGGTAACGGATGCAAACGGACTGCACTTTGCATTAAGTGCAGAAGCATTCAATGCCATGGAATTAGACGAATCAACGAAGAATGTGCTTGTCAACGGAGCAATGGGGATTACCGGAACGCCGAGCGATTCCAACTATATCATCGGATTCGTACTGATCCTGATCACAATGATTGCAGTTCTGAACCTGATTAATTCCAGAACCGGAAGAGCAATCATGGCTATCAGAGATAACCGTATTGCAGCAGAATCAATCGGTATTAATATTACCAAATATAAACTGGTCGCATTTACGATTTCTGCATTTTTCGCAGGAATTGCAGGGGCACTGTATTCCCACAACCTGGCATCGGTTGTTGCTACCAAGTTTGACTATAACCTGTCCATCCTGATCCTGGTATTTGTTGTACTGGGTGGAATGGGAAGCATGAGAGGGTCTATGATCGCAGCAATCGTACTGACCGCACTTCCTGAAATTTTCAGAGAGTTGAACGACTACAGAATGCTGTTCTATGCGATTATCCTGATCTTAATGATGCTGGCGAAAAACAATGAGACGCTGGCTCAATATATTGATCGTTACATGGAGAAAACAAAGAACTGGTTTCGATCTTTTACATCCAGAATATCCATGGGACAGAAGAAAGGAGGAGCAAACTAAATGACTGCAATGCTTGAAACGAAAAATTTAGGAATCTCCTTCGGAGGTCTTAAGGCGGTTGACGGGCTTAATCTGAGTATACAGAAAGGACAGCTTTACGGATTGATCGGACCGAACGGAGCAGGGAAGACAACTGCATTTAACCTGTTGACCGGTGTATATAAACCAACAAGCGGAAACTTTTTTCTTGATGGAGAGAAACTGACCGGCTGCAATACCATTGAAATCAACAAAAAAGGAATCGCAAGAACCTTCCAGAATATTCGTCTGTTTTCGCAGCTTTCTGTACTGGACAACGTAAAAGCAGGACTGCATAATGACCATAAATATTCCACGGCAGCAGGAATTTTGCGCCTTCCATCCTATAAAAAAACAGAAAAAGAAATGAATGAAAAAGCGGTGCAGCTCCTTGATGTATTCGGGCTGGCAGATGAAAAGGATTACCTGGCATCCAACCTGCCTTACGGTAAACAGAGAAAACTGGAAATCGCAAGAGCACTGGCGACTTCTCCGAAGCTTCTTCTTCTGGACGAACCGGCTGCAGGCATGAATCCAAATGAAACGCAGGAACTGATGGATACGATCCGTTTTGTAAGAGATACTTTTGATATGACGATTTTGCTGATCGAACATGATATGCGGTTGGTATCCGGTATCTGCGAGGAAATTACGGTATTGAATTTCGGTACGGTTCTGGCACAGGGCGAAACAGCATCAGTATTGAAAGATCCGGAAGTTGTAAAGGCATACTTAGGCGATTAAGGAGGATGAGCGACATGTCAATGCTTGAAATCAGAGATTTAGAGGTAAACTATGGCGCCATCAACGCCATTAAGAAAATATCTTTCGACGTGAATCAGGGCGAAGTTGTAGCGTTGATCGGTGCCAATGGAGCCGGTAAAACAACAACCCTGCATACGATCACAGGCTTATTGAAAGCGAAAGCCGGAAGCATAAATTTTGAGGGAACGGAGCTGACAAAGACGCCGTCCTATAAAATCGTAGAGATGGGAATGGCACATGTGCCGGAAGGAAGAAGAATTTTCCAGCAGCTTTCTGTGTATAAAAATCTGACCCTGGGAGCTTTTACCAGAAAAGATAAGGACGGGATTCAGCAGACTTTGGAAATGGTATATGAAAAGTTTCCTCGGCTGGCAGAACGAAAGAATCAGATCGCAGGAACGCTTTCCGGTGGCGAGCAGCAGATGCTGGCAATGGGAAGAGCACTGATGTCTAATCCGAAGATCATTTTGATGGATGAACCATCGATGGGGCTTTCTCCGTTGTTCGTAGGAGAAGTCTTTAAGATTATTGAGGAAATCCGGGATGCCGGGACTACCGTACTTCTGGTTGAGCAGAATGCAAAGAAAGCACTGGAGATTGCAG
>CAKQVC010000168.1 GCA_934277655.1 uncultured Clostridia bacterium | reverse complement strand
ATGCAGCTTCCCGTAATAAAGATAAGATTGTTGGTATTCCGACAGGATTCAGGACACTGGACGAAAAGACCAGCGGACTTCAGCGGTCAGATCTGATCATTATTGCGGCTCGTCCAGCTATGGGAAAAACTGCGTTTGCATTGAATATTGCACAGCAAAGTGCCGTTAAGTTTGGAACTTCTGCTATTATTTTCAGTCTTGAAATGTCCAAGGAACAGCTGGGACAACGTTTGCTGGCAATGCAGGCACGTGTTGAAATGCAAAAACTGAAACAAGGAGATCTGGACCGAAAGGACTGGGATCGGGTTTCCCTGGCAGTTGATGAACTGAACAATTCGAAAATTGCCATTGATGATACACCAGGCATTTCCATCATGGAAATGCGGAATAAGTGCCGGAGATTAAAAGCTGAGCAGGGGCTGGATCTGATTGTGATCGACTACCTTCAGCTGATGCGTTTTGATGGGAAAGCAGACAGCCGGCAGCAGGAAATCAGTTCCATCTCCAGGAATCTAAAACTTTTGGCAAGAGAAATGGACTGCCCGGTAATTGTTCTTTCGCAGCTTTCCAGAGCGGTAGAACAAAGGCAGGATCGGAGACCGATCTTGTCCGACCTGAGAGAATCCGGTTCCATTGAACAGGATGCGGATATTGTAATTTTCCTTTACAGAGATGATTATTACAACGAAAACACCGAAAAACCGGGTGTATGTGAAGTCAATATCGCAAAGCACAGAAGCGGACCTACTGATAAGGTAGAGCTGACGTGGGTATCAAGATATACGAAATTCAGCGATAAGGCTTTATGATCAGATTCGAAAAAAGACAGAAGGGCATGTGACGGATGAGTTTTACGAAAGGGAAAGTAAAGGATTTTTTTCTTTTGACAACAGATGTTGAGAATATTTTTCTTAATGAATATATGCCAGGCGCTCCGGGAGATTTTGTTAAGGTTTATCTCTATGGGCTTCTTTATGGAGAAAGCGAAGTGGATATGAGTAACGAAGTCCTTGCCAAGCAACTGCGGATTTCAGAGAAAACCGCTGAAAACGCCTGGGATTACTGGGAATCCATGGGGGTTATAAAAAAAATACCGAAAAAAAACAAAGAAGAAAAATACCATTATGATATTGAATTCATCAATTTAAGAGAATTGATGTACGGAAAAGGGTTATCAAAGGACGCAGAAAGCGAAAAAATTCTTTCCGAAAGAAAGAAAGAAGAGACGGATACCTTTTATAATCAGGATTCCAGAAGAATGATCACTGCGATTGAAAATCTCCTTGGAAAAATGCTTTCGCCAAGGGAAACAAAAGAAATATACAGCTGGAAGACGGACCTGGGAGCGCCGGATGAGATTATTCAGCAGGCGTATTCCTATTGCGTTGAAAAGCAGAAGACGAGCGTCCGTTATGTTGAAAAAGTTTTAATGCAGTGGATGGCACAGGGATTAAAAACAACGGAAGAAGTCGAAGAATATCTGGAACAGACAGGCAGAAGACAAGGTAATTATAAACGTGTGTTACAGTCCCTGGGAATGAACCGGGGGGCAACGGAAGCCGAAAAGCGTATGATGGATACTTGGTTTCAGGATATGCACTATAACATTGAAAGAGTTTTGGAAGCCTGCGATACTACGCTGTCCACACCGAATCCAAACCTGCGCTATGTCAACAAAGTACTGGAAAACTGGTACAATGAAGCAAAAGCAAGGGGCACGGATGTTAATAAGAAAGTAACAGTAACACAAGCTGTTCTGAATAAATACTATGAATACCTGCGCAGAAAGGAAGAACTGAAAGCACAGGAAAGGAAAGAGGAAGTTTACGGAATGATTCCGAGGATTGAAGAAATCGATCAAGAGCGGAATGAACTAAGCAGTAAGTTGACTAGAGGATTGCTGACCGGAATGACAAAAGAAGAACAGAATAAAATAAAGCGTCTGGAAAATCTTTTAGAAGAAGAACGGGCAGTATTGCTCACTGAAAATAATTTCCCGATTGACTACACAGATATTAAGTACTTATGTGAAAAGTGCGGTGACACCGGATTTGATGAAAATGGTCAGCGGTGCAGTTGTGCGAGGGAAAGAACAGGAGAGGCAGAATTATGGCAAAAATCCAATTAAAAAAAGCCGATAAAGCCGATAAACAGAAAAAAAGAAAAGCTGAAAAAAAACGAAAAGAAGAAAATATTGTATGGCAGCTTGGAGGAGAATTTATCGTCCTGCTGGATGACATCAATGATGAATTCGCAGAAATCGGTGAAGCAGGGAAAAAAGCCGTATTTAATGTAGGAGCCGGGATTGTAAGCGGTTTTGATAAAGGTGCAGACCTGGTAACATGGTTCCTCGGAAAGACGATCGTTACGCTTGCAAGGCGGGCTCACGAGTTGCGTATCGGAATGCAGAAACATCGAAAGGCGATCGTAAAGCATGCGGCGATTATCATCATTGCGGGCGTGGCTGTGATCGCAATCTTTTCATCGGTGACAGATTATGAATATTTCTATAACGGAAGAGCGTTGGGAATTGTAAGCGAGCAACGAGATGTGCTTGAAATCCTGGACATGGTAAGTGAAGAGCTTTCGAAAGAATATGGATCCAACATTACCATCGATCCGAAGAACGATATTACGTTTAAGCCTGTATTTGCTTATGGAAAAGATATTGATGATGCAGATACGGTTTTGAAACGATTTACCTATATGGGAGATATTCAGGCAGAAGCCTATGCGATCTATGTTGACGGACAGGAAATGATTGCAGTCGAAAACCGCAAGATCGCAGAAAGTGTACTTCAGTCTATCAAAGATATTTACACAAAGGGTAAAGAAGACGAATTTGAATATGTCGGATTTAAAGAAAAAATCGACATCAAACCGATTAATACTACACTAGCCAACGTAGCCAGCCAGTCCTCTGCGCTGAAAAAATTAAAGAGCGGTGGGCAGCAGGAAAACACTTATGAAGTACAGCAGGGCGATACTCTTTATGGTATCTGCGAAAAACTGGGTGTTACCTATGATGAACTGAAGGAAATGAATCCGAATGTTTCTGAAGACATGACGATTCACGTTGGTGATACTTTTGTAACGCAGGAAGAGGTACCGTTGCTGACGGTTGAAACTATAGAGACAGCAGTTTTCGCGGAAACGATCGACTATAAGACGATTACAAAAGAATCGTCAAGTCATTACGTCGGTGAAAAGATCGTAACTACCGAAGGTAAAAAAGGTAAGGAAAGGATTACTGCAAGACTGACGAAAGAAAACGGCAAGACCATCAGCCGTGAAGATATTGATAAAGAAGTAATCAAAAAGCCGATAGACAAAGTGGTTGTAAAGGGTACAAAGAAAGTACCGCCGACCCATGGAACCGGTACATTCTCAAGACCAGTTTCTGTAAGTGTTTACAGAGGCTACGGCATGCGTTGGGGTAGAATGCATTACGGGCTGGACTATGCAGCTCCGATTGGTACGACGATCCGTGCTGCCGATGGTGGAACTGTCAGCAAAGCCGGATGGTCGGGTGCATATGGACTCCGTATTGTTATTGAACACGGAAACGGATTTAAGACGC
This sequence comes from uncultured Clostridia bacterium, assembly GCA_934277655.1. GTDB lineage: Bacteria > Bacillota > Clostridia > Peptostreptococcales > Anaerovoracaceae > CAG-238. The sequence goes on along the minus strand of CAKQVC010000168.1, from coordinate 1,590 downwards.
TTTATGCACACTGCAGCAGCGTAAGTGTAAGTGCAGGGCAGAAAGTATATAAAGGTCAGACCATCGGTGCAGTCGGCAATACCGGAAGAAGTACCGGACCGCATTGTCACTTTGAAGTCTTTAAAAACGGATCCAATGTAAATCCAGCGTCCTATCTGTAGCTGAAAAGTGAAAGTATAATAACACGGGATTTCTGTGCGGGTTTGACTACAGGGAATCCCGTGAGCTTTCTTACTTCATGATAATCTGCTCTTGCTTCATAATAATCTGCACAGCAGAAGTTTTGAGGACCTTCTGAGGTAGCATAAAAGAGGAAGAAAGCAATTTTCCAGTACTAAAAAAACAACAGTCTGTGTAAACATTTAACACAGAAAGGAAAAACGAAAACCGGCAGAGGGTACAGAATAAAAAAAGCTCTTCCCTCAGGATGCACGGAGTACCGGAAAGGAAGCTGTGACATGGAAAATCATTACATTCAAATCGAAAATAAAGAAAGAATCAGCATCAGTCAGGTAACGGACGTAGATGCTTTTGATGAGGAAACACTGTGGGCGAACCTGGAAGAAGGCGGCGTGGAGATTACAGGCGAAAAGCTGAATGTAGAAAAACTGGATATGCAAGAAGGAATACTTGTCGTAAGCGGTAAAATTATAAGCGTACAATATACGGATAAAAATAAAAAAGAAAAAACGAGTATTTTTAAAAAGTTTAGCAGAGTCTGAAAGCATGACGATTCTAATTCAAGATCAGGTAAAGCTCCTTCTGACGATGACTGCATGTGGGATAACCGCAGGACTTCTTCACGATGTATTTTCGGAATTTGGCAGAATCCGAAAACCGGCACAGGTGCTGCGTATTGCTTTAGAGATTGCCTGTTATTTATGCATCGGCATGCTCTACAGTGAATTTCTATATTATTGTAATCATGGAAGGCTGTCGCCTGCGGGACTGGGGGCATTTCTTACAGGCGTTTTATTGTGGAAAAAACTTTTTTGTGGTATACTGACTCTGGGTGAAAAGGATGAAAAAGAAAAGCAGACTTCACGAGTTCGAAAAAAATAACAGGGTTATTAATATAGAACAGGCCAGGCAGGAGCGAAGAGCTCGTTTGGATGAGCAGAAACAGAGAAATGGAATTGTTCCGGCTGCCGAACTCGACATTGTAGAAAAAACAAAAAAAAGAAAAGTAAAAATTAATTATTTCAGACTGGCCATTATTGTGGGGGTATTACTGCTCATAGCATATTTTGGTGTGTCTGCACTTCGGATTGTCCAGTTGGAACAGGAAAAAGCAGAAGTTACCGCCTATAACGAAGAGTTGCAGCGTACAAAAGAAAACTTAACGAATGAATTAGAAAATGTGAATCTACCGGATTATATAGAAGGGCAGGCAAGAGAGGGTTTGAAGCTGGTAAAACCCAATGAGCTTTTGTTTGTTTTCCAGTATGATGGCTTAGAAGAAGAGAAGGAAACCGATGACACAGAATCAAAACCAGAATAACAGGTATGAAAACAAACTGGATCAACCGGAAAAAATAAAAATTAAGGAAGTAATCGTGGTAGAAGGTCGCGATGACACACAGGCAGTCA
>CAKQVC010000167.1 GCA_934277655.1 uncultured Clostridia bacterium | reverse complement strand
TCGTCTGCCACAAAGCAAGCGATGATAGAACCTGTGAACTCGTCTTTGTGTTCTGCATAATATTCTAAAGTCTGAAGAATACCTGCAAGACCGCCTTTCATGTCCATAGCACCAAGACCGTGGATCTTTCCTTCTTCCTCAGCATCTTCTGTCGGTGTGAACGGATCTGTCAGCCATCCTCTTGCTATGTCTACGGTATCGATGTGGCCGATCAGCATCAGGCGCTTACCCGGCTTACCGCTGTCAAGAACAGTCCAGATGGACGGTCTTACTTTTTCTTCATCTTCTGGAAAATAGCTACAATGTGGTTCCAGACCCATTTCTTTCAGCTGTCCTGCGATATAATCTGCAAGATCTACTTCATGTCCGTTGATACTGTTGATTCTGATCATGTCAAACCAGCGATCGATAACTTTACTCATTTTATTTCCTCCACAGTTTGAAAACTGTCTCCTGGTTTTTTTGCAGCCGGTGTCGGATAGACACCGGCCGTATTATTTTTATATGCCTTTAGTTTTTCTTTTTTTCTGTGCAAAATCTTCCGCATCCTGCGTTTTCTCTTTTTCGATCATATTACGATCCTATACAATACGCTTTTGTCTTTTTCCTGTGCGCTGTGCAGACAGATTTTGCGAAATTCTATCTTCTTAATATAAGTCTGTATATGTAAGTCCTCTCAGCAGACTAAGCAGCCTTCTGTTCTTTTGCTTCTTTCGCCTTTACCACGAACAGTCCTGTTACAGACATAATGACGGAGAAGATGATGGACAACCACAGCATTGGTGCGAACGGCAGGAATGCCATGTTGGATACACCCAAAGTTGTTGCTGTATAGGAACCGGTTGTTGACCACGGTACCAGTGGTGCCAGACCTGTACCAGTATCCAGCATTGTACGCATCAGATTCTTCTTGTCTAAGCCATATTCCGGATAAAGGTCTTTTACCATTCCGCCAACTACCGGATAGGATACATAGTATGCACCGGTAATCGTGAAGAAGATTCCGTGAAGCAGTAATACGCCAAGGGACATGGATTTGGAGTTCTTTGCAACTTTTTTTACGAAGTCAAGCAGAACGTCTATAACACCTGCTGCTCTCAGTGGTGCACCGAAGATTCCGGCAGCCATCAGAAGTCCGATGGTGCTAAGCATACTTGTAAATCCACCTCTTGTCAGCATAGAGTCTACGACTTCGGAACCTGTTGTTCCAACATATCCGCTGTACATGTAGTTGAGCAGGTCTACAAAGTTTGTACCCTGTGCGATCATGCTTACGATTCCGCCTACGATGATACCGCATACGAAAGTCGGAAGGGTTGGTTTCTTCATCAGGATCATAACGATTACAACAATTACCGGAATCAACAGCCAAATGGATAAATTAAAGTTGGATGATACTGTGTCGATGATTTCGTTATAAACATCGCCGTTGATTGTTCCGTTGCTGTATCTGAGTCCATATACGAAGAAGAACACCAGTGAAATCAGCCATGCCGGGCCAGTAGTAATTAAGGAATGCTTGATACCATCAAGTAAAGGCACTTCGGATACAGTTGCCGTGATTACCGGTGAGTCAGACAGCGGAGAGATCTTATCTCCAAAGAATGCACCAACTACGATTGCTCCGGCTGCAGCTGCTTCGGGTACGCCAAGTCCCTGTGCAACACCCATACATGCTACGCCGACCGTTGCCAGTGTTCCCCAGGATGTACCTGCAACTGTAGACATGATCGTACAGATAATGCATACGATCGGTAAGAACAGTCCCGGTGTGATGATCTTCATTCCGTAGTAGATCATTACCGGTACAGTTCCTGCAGACATCCAAGTTCCTACCAGAACACCAACTGCCAGCAAGATCAAGATCGCAATGATCATTGATGTGATAGTTTCTTTTATACCGGTCTGCAGGTCGTCATATTTGATACCGAAGCACCATGCCATGAAACACATTACCACGCCATCGATTGCAAGAACGATTCTGCTGTTTGCCTGAAGCACAAGCAATCCTACAACGATGATGGCTATACCTACAATCAGCATTGCCGCGGCTTGCCAAGGCTTGACAATTTTTCTTTCTTTCGCGTCTCCCATTTTCTTTTCCTCCTCAAATAAATAGGTAATACGTATAATCACAAGACTCCAAAATTCCCCAATTATTATCTTTGTAACTTACGCCGCACCAAAGGAGAACACAATTCCTACAACTGCGGATATTCCGATGAATATAGCAGGATGCAGATCCTTGGTCTGCTTTACCCAGCGAGTAAAAATCAGCAGGATGACCGCGAAAATAACTGCCTTGTAGTTGAGCAGATCTGCAATCGCTCCGCTTGCCTTATAAATATCTAAATTCAGGAAAGTAATCTTTGCTACCAGAAGGCCCGCTGATGTGATCAGCGCTGTAGAAGCCGGTCTCAGGCCGTAGAAAGCGCCTTCCACATAAAGGTTGTTTCTGAATTTATCTAAAATTGATGTTACAATGATAACCAAGATAATACCTGGAAGGATAATACCGAAAGTTGCAACTAATGCTCCCGGTATGCCCCCGATGGTGTAGCCGACATAAGTTGCCATGTTGATCCCGATCGGTCCCGGTGTGGACTCGGAAACGGCCAGCATGTCAGCGATCTGTGAATACGTACACCATCCTGTTTCATCTGCCATGTCATAGAGGAAAGGCAGAGTTGCCATTCCGCCGCCAACGGAGAACATTCCGATCTTGAGGAATTCGAAAAACAATCTGATTAAAATCATTGTTTCTTACCTCCTAACATTTTAATTAAGATTCCGACTACTGCTGCACCCAGAACGAATGCGATCGGTGTGATATCCACTAGCAGCGATCCGATGGCAATGATGATGAACAGTGCCAGACATTTCTTATCTACAACGGAACTCTTCCAGAGTTTCAGGATGGAATTGAAGATCAGTACACATACGCATACTCTGATTCCTGCAAAAGCACTCTGTACTGCCGGCACATCTGCAAATGCCGTCAGCAGCGTTGCGATAATGGTTATAATGATAAAAGAAGGTGTAACAGCTCCTAATGCACTGGCAAAAGCCCCTGCCTTGCCTTTCTTTTTCTGTCCGACGAATACTAGCGTATTCACCATGATGATTCCCGGAAGGCACTGTGACAACGCATAGTAGTCAAGAATTTCTTCTTCTGTATTCCACTTCTTTTTTTCTACTACTTCTTTCTGCAGAATCGGGAGCATTGCGTAGCCTCCACCGAAGGTCATCGCTCCGACTCTTGCAGAAGTAAAGAAAATGTCAATAAGTTCTTTCATTTTTCTTTTCTCCTCGCTTTCTCTCTTTCTCTTTCTCTCTCTCGAGACTTGCTTGAGTGTTTTTCTGAAAATTGTTTCTTAGTTTTTAATTTTTAGTCAATTAGTGTTTGATTTTTAACATGATTAAGTATATCATTAGAGTAAGGCATATGTAAAATATCGTTATAGTATATCTTGTATACATTCTGGAAAGGATCTCTTGTTTATATGGAAAAGAATATCAGTTTTGTCAATGATAAAACATGTAGAGAGGGAACAATCTGCGTTTATCTTCTTGTATGTGGTGACGGCAGTCTTTACTGCGGCTGGACGAACCATCTCCAAAAGCGTGTAGCTGCTCATCAGAGCGGAAAAGGTGGAAAGTATACCCGCAGCCACCTGCCGGTACGTCTTGCCTATTACGAAACCGCCGTCAGCCGTGAAGCTGCCCTTCGCAGAGAAGCTGCGATAAAAAAGCTTTCCCGTAAGAAGAAACTGGAATTGATTGAGCAGGCCCGGCATATGCAGGGATCGAATCATGTCAGATATTCCTTATTGCCTCCTGCAGTGCCTTTGCATCGTCAATCTGATTGATTCTGCCTCGAAATGCGGCTGCCCCCGGCACCCCTTTCAGATACCATCCTACATGTTTCCGCATTTCGCGGACTGCAACATACTCCCCTTTTAGAGCCGCAGTATCTTCAAAATGCCGCAACATCATATTTATTTTCTCTTCTTTTGTTGCAGAAACATCATACTGCTTTAACTGTTCCGCTGTTTGTGAGCAGGTATCAGAAAGCGCACCATCCTTCCACGCCCGGTAAAGTGCAGAAAAGATCCATGGATTACCAAGGGCCCCCCTTCCGATCATGATAAAATCACAGCCGGTCTGCTCCATCATCTGCCTGGCTGATGTCACATCTGTCACGTCTCCATTACCGATAACCGGGATGTTTACCGCACGCTTAACATCCGCGATCACGTCCCAGCGTGCCCTGCCGCTGTAAAACTGCTCCCGCGTACGACCATGAACTGCGACAGCCTTTGCCCCTGCAGCTTCCGCTGCTTTTGCCACTTCTACTGCGTTGATTGCATTGTCATCCCAGCCTGCTCGGATTTTGACTGTAACCGGCTTTGATGTATGATCTGCCGCTGACTTGATCACGTCATAAGCCAGTTCAGGGTTTTTCATCAACGCTGACCCTTCTCCGTTTTTTACAATCTTCGGAACCGGACAACCCATGTTGATATCAAAAATAACATTTTTATATGCATCCAGCTCCTGTGCCGCATGCGCCATGATCTCCGGTTCGTGCCCGAAAAGTTGATATGCAACAGGTGCTTCGCCGTCCAGGATCTGAAGCAGACTCCCCGTATTTTTATCCTTGTACCAGAGCCCCTTGGCACTGACCATCTCCGAGTACACTAATCCGGCTCCCATTTCGCCGCAGATTTTTCGAAAAGGCCCATCTGTAATGCCGGCAAGCGGCGCCAGAAAAAAAGGCGTCTGAAATTCCACATTTCCAATTTTTAACTTCTTCTTCATGCTTGTCGATACTCCTTTAAAAAATCCGCCGCATGAAATAGGCGGCGGATTTTATTCTTTTCTTATTTACAAGACTACTTACTGAAATTCTCCATTCTCCGCAATGCCAGAGAAATGGTCAGCCCCGGTATGACGCGGTTACCTGTGATCTCTGCTCCAAGGATCTCATTGATCTTTTTCAGTCTGTACTGAACGGTATTCGTATGAATGCTCATAAACTCCGATGTTTTACCGCTGTTCATCCCGGCATCCAGAACAAAAGTTTCCAGGGTTTCCAGAAGTTGTCTGGATTTGTTATCTCCCTCCTTGCGGAACGGATCCAGAAGTGCCATGTAATTCTTCTTTAAATGCCCTCCCTGCACC
>CAKQVC010000166.1 GCA_934277655.1 uncultured Clostridia bacterium | reverse complement strand
CTTCCAAGCAGCGAAAACACCCCAAAGATAATAAGATTAACGACAACGATCGTTGCACCGACAGGAGAGGAAATCAGCATGGATATAATGATTCCGCTCGAGGCTGAAACGACAGAAACTGCAGCCGAGCAGATGATGACCTGCCGAAATGTGCCGAACAGACGCATAGCTGACAGTGCTGGGAAAATGATCAATGCGGAAGTCAGAAGTGCACCGACCAGATTCATGGCAAGGACAATGATGACTGCAGTGATGACAGCGATGAACAGATTATATAGGGATGCATCGATCCCTGTAGCAGTTGCAAAATTCTCATCGAAGGTAACAGCGAAGATTTTGTTGTAAAACAGCAGAAAGACTGCAATGACAAGTACAGACATGGCAACACAGACGATAACGTCAGAGCCTGTCAGAGTCAATATGGATGTGGAGCCAAACAATGTGCTGCACACATCGCCGGAAATATTGGCAGATGCGGAGAATTGATTGAGCAGAAGATAGCCGAGTGCCATAGAGCCCACGGAAATCATCGCCAGTGCTGCATCGCCTTTTATTTTTGCGTTTTGTCCAGACTTCAACAGTAGGATCGCACAGAGAATCGTTACCGGCATGACAACCAGCATGTTGTTGTTAACTGAAAATACGGTAGCAATGGCAATCGCTCCGAATGCAACATGGGAAAGGCCATCTCCGATAAAAGAATAGCGTTTCAGCACCAGAGTCACTCCCAAAAGGGAGGAACACAGGGAAATCAGAACCCCTGCAACAAAAGCATACCGGACAAACGGATAGGACATATATTCACAGACTGTATTAATCAGATTCATTATTTAAAATACCTCCTTGCATTGGAACCCATACGGTCACAGCGGCTGCACAGCGGTTCATCTACAAAATTCGAAAGGCGGAAACTGCCCTTCAACGGGCTTTGTATATATTCTTCTTTCGTACCGAAAAACTGCAGCGGACTGCCCATATGCAGGATATGACTGGCATATTTGACCGAAGCAGTGATATCATGGGAAACCATGATGATGGTAATGTTTTCTTCTCTGTTCAGTTGGGCGATGATGCTGTACATTTCATCGGAAGCAGCAGGATCCAGCCCGGAAACAGGTTCATCTAAAAGCAGCATTTCTTTAGTAGCACATAGTGCCCTTGCAAGTAGAACTCTTTGCTGTTGACCTCCGGAAAGTTCCCGGTAGAATCGAAAACGCTTGTCGTAGATTCCAAGCCGTGTCATGATCTGACGGGCTTCTTTTTTTTGGCTTCGGCTGTAAAACGGACGCAATCCGGAAGATCCTAAAAAGCCAGAAAGAACGATTTCTTCCACCGACGCAGGAAAATCTTTCTGCACCGGGGTCTGCTGAGGAAGATAACCAATTTGTTTTCGCGAAAAGCCATCTGCGAACACAACCTGACCGCTGAGCGGCGGCTGAAGTCCGAGGAGGGTTTTCATAAGAGTTGATTTACCGGATCCGTTTTCTCCGACAATACATAGATAATCGCCTTTATTTACTTGAAAATTTATATTTTCGGAAATTACCCTGGAATCGTAGCCAAGGGTAAGATCGTTACAGATTAGTTGCGGCATAATATCTCCTTTTTTATTACGTAAGAAATATCAGTGAGTGAGCAGCACAGCTTCCCAAGCGTATATCAGAAAGGCTGGGGGTTATGCAAAAGCTTTTGCAAGTACGTCATAGTTTGCTTCCATTGCTTTCAGATAAGAGTATCCATTGTTTAGCTCATCTGCAGTAACGGACTGGATCGAATCCAAAGCAAGTACCGTGATGTCTTTTCTTTCAGCTGCCTGGATAATCGGTTCTGACAAGTCATTGCTGCTATTTTTCAGTACGATCAGCTTTGATAGACGTAGAGTATTCAGCTTGTCAGCAAGATCGATAACGGTGTGGAAGCTGGCTTCTGTTTCTGCTGAGCAGCCGGAAAAAGCTGCATAAGTGGTAATTCCGTAGTCCTGCATCATATAAGTAAAGGGGTAGCGGTCAGCAAAGATCAGAACCGGAGAAATTGTCTCCGTGATGCCAGCATGGTCAGAACCGTGGCTGTTATGCTGTGTGCCTGAATCAGCAGACAGGTTTCCCGCAGCAGCTTTGTAATCATCAATCAGTGCTTGATATTTCGCATCCAGCCGCTGAAGCTTTTCTATATACTTTTCAGCGTTTGCAAGGTAAATGTCAGCATTATCTGGATCAAGGTCAGAAAGCTGGTCTGCAATCTTTTCGCACAAAACCGGTGTGATCTTTAAAGAAAGCCATAAATGTTCATCCGCATCATGATCGTGGCTGTGGTGGTGCCCTGCGTGAGAATCGGAATCGTCATGGATGGCAGATTCGTCTTCTGCTACATGCTCGTGTCCTGCCTCGTCCTCGTGGCCTTGTTCGTGCACATCATGTGTTTCCTCGTGCTCATCTTCGTCTATGTAGGCAGGAAAGCGTTCTGAATGGTCTTCAAAGTATTCCATCAATGACAGCACTGTATCAGGCTGCTTCATGGAAGAAAGAGAAGCATCATCTACCCAGAATTCAGAAATGCCGCCGGTATAAATAAGCAGGTCAGCGTCCGAGATCTTCGTCATGTCGGAAACCGAAGGCTGATAGCTGTGCATATCGGCACCGGTCCGGTTCAAGAGCTGCAGGTTCAACTTACCGGGATTATCGCCTATGATATTTTTTGTCCAGTCGTACTCTGGAAAGCTGGCACATAATACATTTTTCATATTCGTTTTCGAATCCTCTGAAACTGGATTGCGACTGTTGCATCCTGTGAGGAAAAGGGTTAACACAAGAGCCAGCGTAAAAAGAAAAATTTTCTTAAAATGTGTATTCATAATCTAATATTATACCTTTTTTGAGCGTAAATATCAAGATATAGAATGAGTCAGACCAAACCGAAATGAAAAAAATGTACCCCAAACATAGAAATATGATGAGGTACATCTTGAAGAGTCTTGCTCATTTATTTATGGCAGACATGCGGTTATTTTGCTGTTCGGTATGTCACGTTAGACCAGTCAGAATAAATTTTTGTTGTTCCAACCTTCTTGTAAGCACGAACTTTATAATAGTATCTGGTGCCTTTCTTTACGTTGGAAGTATTTTTAAACTTGAATCCAGTCGTATCACGAAGCAGAGTGTAACCGCTTGTTTTACTGGAAGATGACTTCCAAAGCTCATATCCATCCGGCACGATCTGCGTGGACGGGGAGGTAACACCTTGCCCATCGAGGGAATCGACCACATCTGCCGGCTGATTGATATTAACCTGCCAGGACAGGCGGATAGCACCTTTTTCTACCGTAGAAGATGCCTTGACAGAAACCAGCTTCATATCAGCTTTTGCCTGTGCTTTCGCTGCTTTTCTTACTTCATAATCAGCCAGTACCTGCTGATACTGATCATCAGATACCATAGAAAGTGCAGAATTGTTGAACAGGGCAGACCAGGTTTCACTGTCGATATTTCCTGTATTGTTAATATCATGCATTACCTGGAATTTAGTTACAGCTTCTTTTATGGCATCAGTATAAGAGGCTTCCGTTCCAACAGCCGCAACAGATGTTCCGTAGACATAATCGTATCCGCTCTGTGGATTGTAGTAGCCTAAAGCATTGAGTCGTTTAGCAGCTGCCTGAATGTAAGGAACGCGTGAACTGCGTGATTCACCCGGAGTCAGGTAATATTTATAGCTGTCCGGATTTAATGCGAACCGGATAGAATAACCGCTTGCCTGTGGCGTAAAGTGCCAGGTTGCTTTACTTGAAAGCTTGTTTCCGGTTCCGGTACTGTAAACGCCCTCCAGTTTATAGCCGATATCCGGCTTGGAGTAAAGGGAAAAGCTGGTCGTGGTGTAACGCTTGTCATAGGTAAAATAGAATGTTCCATTATCGCCGCAGGTAAAGGTTCTGTTCCTGCCGTTCACATCCATAACCAGTGACTTCATCGGATTGTTCTGGACTCTTACGTAAGAAAGGCGAGGACAATCGGAAAGATTCAGGCTTTGGAGCTTATTGCTGTAAAGGTAAACATTTTTTAACTGTGTATCGCCGGAAAGATCCACGTCGGTCAGTTTGTTGCCATGAGAAGACAGAAGCGTCATCTTGGTAAATCCCGAGAGATTCATTTTCCCTTCGAAACCTTTGCTGCTCCATTGAATCTGTGCGGTGTTTCCGGCTCCATCCGTCATGAAATGGGACTTAGTGCCATCTCCCCATGTTTCCTTGTTCGAAATATCATAGGAAGAATTCAAAAGTGCACCATTGGTCTTATAGGAAGTTCCGCTTGTCTGGTTAAGAAAAGCACTCAGTGTCTCCACTTCATATGGATTGTCCAGATATTTACCATAGCGGTAATCCGGGTAGATGTTCATGTAAACGTGGCTGGTTGCAATCTGATCTTCCGATGGGTCGAAATAAGTATAGTTTGTCAGTCCGTTGTATGTCCATTTTCCGGTAGTTTTATTGTATTTGTTGGTTGTTCCTACCGTAGGGTCAATGAAGATCCAACGACCGTTTGTGTAGGATTCCACCCACCAGTGGTCGCGGACATCAATGTTGTCTTCTGTCAGCCAGTCGTTGGAAGGAACAGCCAGACGATGGCCATAGACAAATCTTGTCGGGATATTCTGTGCTCTTGCCAGTGCGAGGAAGATCGCAGAAAAGCCCTGACAGGTGGTGTGGACCTTGCCGTATACACTGTTGGAACTGCTCAGCCCCTGTTCGAAATTGTAGATATTATCGTAAGGGTTTGCATATTGGTAAGAATGCGTAGAAAAAGCTACGGAATCATAATAGAAATTTTTCGCAGTATATTCATAAATTTTGAGCAGTTTGTCATAATCGCTGGAAGCACCTGCTGTTACCCGGTCAGATACAGTCTTTATATAAGAGGCTTTATAATCGGTAATAGTATCATATACGTTTGTTGCCGGATTTCGAAGAACGAAACGAATGTCTTGCAGACTGTTGTCCAGATATTTATCCAGGCTGTACGCTTCGCCGATTTTCTGAATCGATTGATTGTATTCGATAACGTCTTTATAGCGGAGGATACGAACCTTGCCATTTGTGACTTTGATTTCCATGTTCTTGTAAAGGACGCCTGCAGTACCGTAAGTACCGGTCAAAGCATCTTCCATGGTCGCATATCTGCGGATATAAAGGTTATAATAGCCATTAGCAATGTTCAGCGTTTCCATATCCATATAAT
>CAKQVC010000165.1 GCA_934277655.1 uncultured Clostridia bacterium | reverse complement strand
GTATGGATTAAGCCGGGTGGGAGAACTTCGCAAAATCGATCGTCAGGACGCTTCTTCTGTCATCGTGGGAAAAGTTTCGGAAACCAAAGATCCTCAATGGGTTTCGTTGAATTACCGCCAGAGCATGGCATATGATCATAACACAGGAACGATGTACTGGTATGCGTTCTGCTATAACCAGACTACAGGAAAGCTCCTCAGCCACATGAGTACGATCGATCTGGAAACGGCAGAAACCAAAGTTATGGGGCAGTTCGACGAAAACTGCGAGGTAACAGGTTTGTTTATCCCGTATGATGGGAATCTGGATATCCGGCCGGGAACACAGGTGGAATCTGTAAGCCTTGATAAAACTTCTGTTGCACTGTTCCCTGGTCAGGATGTTCGAATTTTCGCATCAGTCAGACCGTGGAATCTCAGTAGCACAGAAATTGAATGGACGTCAGATGATCCGTCAGTTGCAACGGTATCCAGCGGGCGTATTACTGCTGTCTCGGAAGGAAATGCAAACATCAAAGCAACCGTAAAAGGCAGCAATGTATCGACACAGTGCAGAGTGAAAGTCATTGATAATCCGCAGCCATTCTACGGCTACCAGCTCCTTGACTGGCATGACAATGAAGGAAACGGCATTATACAGATTGATGCATCAAACCCGATTAAATATAAGAAAGTTGCAAATATTCTCCAGTTTGTTTATGCAGGAGAATATGTGGACGGATATTATTACTGCTACGACAGCAATGGTTACTTTTACAAGATTGATACGGATGAATGGATTTATACAACCATTGGAAAAGCTGACGGCAAAGTTGTAGAAATGTCCTATGATTATGCAACCAATACGATGTACGGAATTTCAAGTACCGGACATGCAACAGCATTGGTACGCATCGACCTGAATACAGGAGAAACCAGTGAAATCGGTGCGCAGGACAAGAAAATTGTTGCAATGACCAGTGTTCCGACTGCAGGAAATGCACAGACAGGATTTACAGACAGCAAACTCTATGCGATTGATGAGGAAAGCCGGCTTGTGACGCTTTCCAAGGAAACAGGAAAAGCAACGGTTGATCCGTCAAGCAGCAAATACAATTTACCGAAAGTTGCTTATGTGCAGTCCATGACATATGATTATAATACAGGTTACATTTACTGGGCACAAGTTCATCAGTCACAGGATTCCTGCTTCTATATACTGGATCTTGAAGAGCAAAACGCTTATTATGCAGGCGTGATAGGCAAGGTTGGTTCACAGGTTTCCGGGCTGATATCTATTCCACAGGAAGAGAAAGTTCCAAAGATCCCATATGTTGGGTTAGAGGATATTGAACTGACAACAACAAAGGCCGTTATGGTCAAAGACGGAAGTCTTCAGCTGCGGGCAAAAACTGTTCCTTATAATGCGAGCAGCCGTGGAGTGAAATGGATCAGCGATCATCCGGATATCGTAAGTATAGATGCAGGAGGACTGGCAAAAGCAAACAATGAAGGGACGGCAGTCATTACCTGCGAGGCTTCCGATGAAGAAAGTGGGCAGGTATTTAAAAAGACCGTAACCATCAAGGTTATCAAGCCAATAGACAGCCTTAGTGGATATTTGACTTTGGATTATGAAACCAATGCACATCGAGGATGGATCGGGATAAATCCAGCATCGCCGATGGTTTATCAGACCATAAACAAGAGCGACATAGAAATCGAAGCAGGAACTTATTACGGTGGAAAGCTTTTTGCTTATGGTTCAGCGGCAGGCGTTTCCGGCAGCAATCAGAAAGAGTTCTATCAGATCGATCCGCAAACAGGAAAAGGCGAGAAACTGGGAACGATCACTCATAAGGTTTCTGATATGACCTTTGACTATAGCAGTGGAATTCTGTATGGAATTACAGATGACACGGATATCAGCATCATCGATCCAAGCAGCGGAGAAATATATCCGGTAGTCAGTCAGGATGAAAAAATCCTGGTTACTCTGGCGGCTGATGTCCAAGGAAACGTGTACGCAGTCGGACGAGAGGCAGGAAGCGGAAAGACGGCAGATGCCGCCCTTTACAAAGTCAACCTGCCGGAAACTACTGCTGGTACAACCGGACAGAAAGCGTCTGATACAGCAGCCAATACTGAGATGACTTCTGCTTCTGACAGCCAAGCTGATTCCATGCAAAGTGGACAAACGGCAGAGCAGGGAGACCAGGTGCAAGTGCTTGAAAAGATCGGCGAGACCGGTCAAAAAGCACTTTTGGCACAGTCAATGATCTATGATTTTGAATCTGGCTATCTCTACTGGGCTCAGACATGGGCAGAAGCTGGAAAAGGAAGAACACTTAATTTGTGCATTGTCGATCCGGCAACAGGATATGCCAGTGTGATCGGCAAGATCGGAACAGAAGGTTCAGAAGTTACCTGTCTGTACAGTGCTTCGCCGGATGAACCGGAGATTCCACATGTAGATCTGACAGGAATTGAATCTGTACAGGGAAAACAAGTGCTGATGATACCAGGCAGTGAGCAGAAATTACAGATTCGTACCATACCGGTTTACGCATCCAGTCGTGATTTCAGTTTCGAGTCAGAAGACGAATCCATTGCAAAAGTGGATAAAGAAGGGTCCGTTACCGCAAGAAAGGCAGGAACGACCAACATTATCGTTACAGCAAAGAATGGAGCGAAAACCTTCAGGCAGACAATCCAGATTAAAGTCCTTCAGGCACCGGAACGGATGAAAGCGTTTGTAAAAAAAGACAGGCTGTTTGAGGAAACGAAGAACTGTTTCACATCCTTTGATATCAATGACAGGGACAGCATGGAAAACTACTATGATAATGCAGAAACTTTTGCAGAGCAGATAGCTGCAGCTGAATATTACAACGGAAGTATTTATGCTTACACCGATGTTACCGGAGGCGGAGAAGCTAAAGTAAAGTTCCTGAAGATCGACCCGCAGAATTATCAATACGAGACAATCAATACATTAGCAGGAGCGGATACGATGCTCTCCGATCTGGCATTTGATTATTCCGAAGGTGTTATGTATGGTGTAACCTACTTACAGAACCGTCTGGTACAGGTTGACATGACGGACGGAACCTGGTATGAAATCGGCAAGATCTCAGAGGATTCCGATGAAAGCAAGAACGTAAAAATTACCTGCCTGGCAGCAGATAAAAATGGAGTGCTGTACGGAATTACTTCAGCAGGAGAACTTTACCGCATTGATAAACAGGGAAAAGCAACGCTGATAAAGGAAATGCTGCTTTCTTGTAAAGAAACTATCAATACAGACCTGACCTGGGATCCAGACACGGAAATGTTGTATTGGAGCCAGTCCGGCAATGAGCAGCGTGTGCAGATTATCGATCCACAGACGGGTTCAGCTATTTCCATGTATCCGGTTGGAGAAGAAGGAGCGGATGTATCCTTCCTGTATGTGGACAGTAAAACGAAACTGACCGTACCGGAATCTGTGACGGTTTCTCAAATCGTATTGAATAACCAGACAGCCAATGTACCAGTCGGAACCAAACTTACGCTGAAGGCAACGGCTCTTCCTCTGAGTGTTTCGGCAGATCGCCGGATTGTATGGTCTAGCGACAACGAAAAGGCAGCATCGGTTGATGATAATGGAAACGTAATCGGCATAAGTGCCGGAACGGCTGTTATTACCGCAGCATCAGTAGCAGATGGAACTGTTGCAGCGAAATGTACTGTTACGGTATCGGAGGACACGGAAATCGGTTATGGATACTCCACGACCGATAAAGCGTGGGTATCTTTTGACCTGGCAGATCCAAGCACATTGACAAAAGTTGCAGAGGGCAGCGACAGTACTGACATTGCCTGTGCAGCTTATGCAGAGGGGTATGTGTATGCATATCAGAAAAGCAAAAAGCAGTTGATCCGCTTCAATCCTGCAAAGATAACCGATGACGGTAAATTCACGTATGAAAATGTTGGAAGTGCAGGAACAAACGCAATTACTTCCCTTGCTTATGACCCTGTAGGAAAGAAGCTGTATGGGGCGACAGCAATGAAAATGTTTGCGATTGATATAAGCACAGGAAAACAGACGGCATTGAGTAATAAGTTCTATTTTGGATTAACGGGAGTGCAGCTAAAAACACTTGCATCCAATGAACAAGGAGCCTTTTATGGTGCTGCACTGTCGGGAGAACTGTTGAAACTTGATGTGACGACAGGGCTTGCGGAGTATGTGGATGGAAAAGGTAAGCTACTGGACGGAAGTACATTAAATGGTTATAATAATTCAATGGCATCCAACAGGAACGGCGACATATACTGGGCAGCTTCTTCCAAAGCGAAGGGCATAACTACGAATGTATTGAATAAGGTTAATCTGGAAACAGGAAAAGTAGATTATATCGGTGCATTTGGAGGAGAAAACTCACATGTCAAAATCTCTGCGATGTTCATTCCAACCGATGATATAATCGGTCAGGAGGCGGATGAAACTGAACTTGAGCCGGGCGAAGCTGATGAAACCGCGGTAGATGACATTACAGAGGGAACACCTGAAATGAACCCGGAGCAGGATACTCTGCCTTTAAAATCAAATCCAGCAGATGATAGCACGATTCCGGTGCTGACTGCTGACAGGGAAAATCCGGGAGCACGCAAGGAATAGAACCTGCATATAGTAGTGCTGCAAGTTGAATAAACGGCTACTGGATTAATTTTACAAAATATGAATAACCTCTACTCGCAGGACAGTTTTTCCTGACAGAGTAGAGGTTTTTGTCTGGGAAGGCAGGCATAATGACACAGGATACTTGACTCCATTGGACATCAAACGAAAATTGACTATTGAGCAGGAACTTTACAACAGGTATAATCAAAGGAAATGGATGAAGATAAACTCGAAAATCCAGGTGCAGGATGATGTAAAAGGAGTAAATAAATCTATGAAAGTAACGACAATCTTTACCATTGTACTTATAGCCGGCATTTGCGTAGTTGCGGTAATTTTGGCAGCGGCTCGCATTTGCTTTGAGATAGTCTTTCGTGTGCCCAAAAGCGAAAGCCTGGATTTATATCGTTTTCCGAAGAGCGAACAGTACAGCCAGTACACTGACGAGATGACTGCCCTTATCAAGAATGCACAGGCAATCCCATGCGAAGACGTCTGGGTAAAGTCTTTTGATGGATTGAAATATGGCTACCGCAATCCCACTGGCTTTAGACGGTGGGTTAAGGTAGCCGAAAGTGGTGGTTTGTGCTATAC
>CAKQVC010000164.1 GCA_934277655.1 uncultured Clostridia bacterium | reverse complement strand
GACCCAGTCCAGTGCCATAGAGACCCACAATCCCATCAGCCCCATCGTTGTAAACTTGACGAAAATATATGCCAGCGGAATGCGGACTGCCCACATGCCGATCATTCCATTGTATAGCGACCATTTGCTGTCACCAGCCCCTTTCAAGATACCCACCGAAATGGTTGCTGTTCCCAGACAAGGCTCTGCAAATGCCTGCACACGCAGAACCATCGCTCCCATCGCAATTACCTGTGCATCCTCGATAAAGATGGACATCAGCTGTGGTGCGAATATGAACAAAAGCGTCGCACTAACAGCCATTGCTGCCAACCCGAACAGAATGCTGCCTTTCGCATAAGTAGATGCCAGTTTCTTATCTCCTGCCCCCAATGACTGAGCGACCAGCGTCGTCGCCGCTACACTGATGCCGCTGACAGGCATATAGCAGATGGATTCCGCTGTCGTTGCCAGCTGATGGGCAGCCAGCGGCTTGTTTCCCAATCCGGTTGCCAGTCCGGTAGAAATCATCTGTCCGCAAGAAATGATCACTCGCTCCATCGCCGCAGGAACTGCTATCACAAAAATACTCTTCATCAGCTCGCAGTCGATACGATATTTACACAGCAGGCGGATAGCTGCCGGTGAATCCTTTTTACGAAGGGCCAGGAGCATAAATATACCCGAAACGGTCGCCGCAATGGTCGTTCCCCATGCAGCACCTGCCACTCCCATTCCGGCACCCCACATGGTAAAGGACAGTCCCGCAAACTGAATCTGGCGTGTTGGATATATAAGCAGGAAGTTGAAGAAAATATTGATAAAATTATTTACCACATTAAAGAACATCGGTGTCCGGGTATTTCCTGTTCCCCGGATCACATTGCCCGCAATGACCAGCATTGGCTGAAACAGCATCGACACACCGACGATATATAAATATTGCTGTGCCTGCGGAATCAATTCCGGATCAGCTCCCAGCCACGCAGCCAGATGTTTTGCCAGCAAGCCTTCCACAATAGCGAAAACCGCTATTCCGGATAGAGCCATCAAAATAACAGATTGCCTTACCGCTTCCTTTGCTCCATCCAGATCCTGTTCTCCTATTTTCTTTGCTACGATTACGCTACATCCCAGACCAATTCCGTTAAGAATCCCATAAATCATCCAGGTCAGTGGCATGTTTACTGCGACTGCAGCGGTTGCATCGACACCGATATTTCCGACCATAGCGGTGTCCACATAGCTGACAAAAGTCTGCAGCAGCTGTTCTAAAATAGCCGGCCATGCAAGTATCAGAATTACTTTATTGGGATTCATGGAATGATGAACCAAATCTATGTTTGTGGAATGTTTTTCTTTTTTCATCAGCTTTGTCTCTCCATTCTAACTTTGTATTTTTCGTTGTGATCACTGCATGGTAAGCAACCTTCTCTCCATTTTTTGTGATAGCAGGACAAAAGCGGCATCAGATTTTTCATCTGGGTGCCGCAGTTTTTCTCTTTTATTCTGTTTTTTTATTTTCCCTGTCTCTCTGAATTCAGCAAATCTCCTTACTTTAAAGAATCCGGAATCAACTGGTTCTTTGTAAGATCTTCGTAGCTCTGTCGTGCAACAATCAGATCACTTTTTCCCTTGTTTGCCAGTACAACTGCCGGGATCGGGTTATTGTTGTAGTTGGAAGCCATGGAGAAGCCATAAGCACCGGTCGAGAAGATAGCAAACAAATCGCCTGCTTCTGCCGTCTTCGTGATCATAGCATCCTTAATCAGGATGTCACCGGATTCACAGCATTTACCGCAGATAGTAACCTTATCGTCTTTTGGTTCGTCAGCCTTGTTTGCAACAATACCTTCGTACTCTGCCTGATATAATGCTGGGCGGATGTTATCCGTCATGCCGCCATCAATGGAAACATACTTACGGATATCACGGATATCCTTAACGCTTCCGATGGTATACAGGGAAATTCCTGCTTCAGCAGCAATGCTTCTGCCCGGTTCAATTACAACTGCCGGTCTTTCCACGCCAAGTTCCTTAAAGAATTCTTCGATTCTTGTCATCATCGGATCAAGGAAGTAGTCATAAGGTTTTCTCTGTTCATCGATATAAACAGCGCCAAATCCTCCACCCAGATTTAATTCTTTAACATCATAATCGAATCTCTTTTTGATTTCTTTTACTCTTTCCAGAATGATATCCAGTGCTTTCAGGAACGGTTCGTTATCAAAAAGTTGGGAACCAACGTGGAACTGAAGTCCGAGGAAGTTAATATGTTCAGCCTTAATTGCTGCTTCTACCTGCGGATAGAAAACATCCTCATCCAGCGGAATACCGAATTTAGAATCTTTCTTACCTGTGGTAATATAGTCATGCGTGCTGGCTGCAACGCCCGGCGTTACACGGAAAAGCACATTGGCAGTCTTTCCTTTTTCTGCACAGATTTTTTCGATCAGTGCAATTTCCTGCAGTCCGTCTACGATAAAACGTCCGATTCCGTAATCCAGAGCATCTTCAATTTCCTGAGGAAGCTTGTTATTGCCGTTAAATTCGATTCTTTCTGCCGGAAATCCTGCTTTCTTTGCCACATGAAGTTCGCCGCCGGAAACAATGTCAATGCAAAACCCCTCTCTTTCGCAGATTTTGTACATAGCCATCGTGCAGAATGCTTTAGAGGCATAAGCTGCCCTTGTATTCGGATATTTGTCCAGGAATGCATCTCTAACCTGGTGCATTTTGTCTACAATGTCACTTTCAGACATCACATAAAGCGGAGTTCCGTATTCTTCAGCAAGTTCTACCGTACTGCATCCGTCAAAATACAGAACACCTTCCTTAATCTCAATAAATTTGTTCATTATAACTAGCCCTTTCTTTTATAAATCCTGCTCAATTTTGAAAACAATAGATTTGTCAGCTGTGTTCATTTCACAAACTGCCCCCATTGGAATAGTCATCATTTGTTTACCGTGACCGGACTGAATGTTATACATTACCGGAATGTCCAGTCCTTCAAAAATATCTTTTGCGCAGGCAATTTCGTCATATTCAGGCATATCTTCATTCACGATCTTCGTAAACTGGCCTAAAATGATGCCACAGGCATCTTTAAGCTTACCTGCATTTCGTAAGTGGTATAACCATTTTTCTACTTTTGTGATCGGTTCACATACTTCTTCGATGAAGAGAATTTTGCCCTTAGTATCAAGTTCATACGGAGTCCCAATACTTGCAGAAAGAAGTGACAGATTTCCACCGATAATGCGACCCTCGCTCTTTCCTTCTTTTAATACCTTAATTTCGTCACTTACCGGATTTTTAAACGCAAAATCTTTTTCAGCGTCAATTGCCTCAAAGAAAGATGCTTTCGTTTCGTCATCAAATCCATCTACCATGTTAGAAGAAACCATCGGTCCGTGGAAAGTAACAAGATCGCACTGCTGTGTCAGTGCAAGATGGAGGTTAGTCACATCACTGTATCCGACAAAGATTTTCGGATTATTCTTGATAAGCTCATAGTCGAGATGCTCCATAATGCGGCTGCTGCCATCGCCACCGCGAACACAGAAGATTCCTTTTACTTCAGGGTCTGCAAACATCTTATTGACCCATTCGCCGCGAACTTTCCCTGTACCTGCCATGTAACCGGCATAACACACATCCAGATTATCTGCTGTCTTTACTTTATAACCCATAGCCTCTACTGCATCTACACACTGCTGGATTCTTGCTGTTTCTACGCCTGAACTGGTACAGATCAGTCCGACGGTATCACCTTTTTCTAATTTTTTTGGATATTTCACCGTGAAGTCCTCCTGGTATTGCTATTGCAATTTCCCCGGTGCTACACAAGCCTTGCGGCCCCATTTGCTGCGCCATAGCTCCGTTTTCATTGCTGTTATACATCGCTCGCCGACAGAATTTTCATTCATGTCGGCGAGCATCTTTTCTTTTTTAATTTTTAATGCCTGGCAGATCCTGCCTTCGGATATGTATTTCAGCTTTTATCATCCGCAGACAATCAAAATCTGTTTCAAGCAATTAGAATCGTTATTTTTGTTCTTATAATTAGAACCACATGATGTTAACGATAACTGTAGCTGCGATCAGGGATGCAAGGTCACCCAGCAGACCAGCTGCGATGGAATGTCTCGTGTTGGAAACACCAACAGATCCAAAGTAAACAGCTACTATGTAGAATGTAGTTTCTGTAGAACCTAATGCTACAGAAGCAATACGTCCGATCTGGGACTGTGTACCATACTGTTCAAGCAGGTCAGCCATCAGTCCTTCAGCAGCACCGCCGGAGAAGGAACGCATGATACCCATAGGTAATACTTCGCTCGGAAGTCCGATCAGGTTTGTCAGCGGGGATAAAATATCGCACACCCAATCCATTGCGCCGGATGCACGGAACATACCGATTGCACACAGCATTGCGGTTAAGTAAGGGATGATCATTACGGCTGTTGAGAAGCCTTCCTTAGCACCGGTTGTAAAGGATGTATATACAGGCACCTTCTTGATGATTGCATATAAAGCTACAGCGGCAACTACCAGCGGAATGGCCCAAATTGATATCAGTTCTAATACATGTGTCATGTTATTTCCTCCTTACATCTTAAAACGCAACTTTTTCGGAGCCGGTTTTCAGTTCATAGCCTTCAGGAAGAACGATCGGGTTATCTCCTACGTAATGTTCGTTGATTTCCAGTCTTCCCGCAGCGATTTCTCTTTCAACTACGTTTTCGAATTTCCATTTCTTCATGTTCTGGAAAAGCAGAGTGAATACGATACCTGTAACTGTGGAAATCGTTGTTGCAATGATAACCGGAGCGATGATCTCAGCTGCGCCTTCAGTCTGAACTGCAGCGCGAAGGCCCATAGCCGTAACCGGGATCAGAGTGATGGATGTAGTAGAAATAGCCATTAACATACACTGTGCGTTAGTCGCAATACCCTTTGTCGGGTTTAATGTCTGTAAATCCTGCATTGCCTTTAAGCCAAACGGAGTTGCAGCATTACCGATACCCAGGATGTTCGCAGCGAAGTATAATGCCATTGTGGACTGTGCCGGGTGGTCAGCAGGAACATCCGGGAATAATTTTCTCATTACCGGTGCGATGGCTTTACCAAGCTTTTCGCAAAGTCCGGAATCTTCCATAACTTTCATCAGTCCGCAGAAGAATGCCATGATCCCGATCAGACCTAAGCAGATGTCTACTGCAGTGCTTGCAAAATCGAAGATGTTGTTCAATACACCTTCCATGGTACCTGTTACGCCGCCGGCGATGACTGCGATTACAACCAGGCCCACCCAAATGTAGTTCATCATAATATGAATCC
>CAKQVC010000163.1 GCA_934277655.1 uncultured Clostridia bacterium | reverse complement strand
GATCACCTTAGACAACGGCAAGAAAGCAATCCGCATTACCTGGTATGATAAGGCAGGAATGGAAGTGAACTTCGATGGTGTTGAAGTTTATCGTTCCGTAAAGAAAAACAAAGGCTACGGCAAGAAAGCTTTCTATGAAACAAAAGATGGTCAGTACGAAGGCTACTACATCAACACAAAGAATCTGAAAGAAGGTACAAGATACTACTACAAAGTCAGAGGATACGTGGTACTGGATGGACAGAAATACTTCACAGAGTATTCCTACAAGGCATTCAGAACTGTAAAATAAATTATTCTCCCTTTGTTATTTCAGAGGTAATATAAAGTTAAAATTAAAAAGAAGATGAGGATCAAATGAAAAAATTCAGGAGATTCTCATCTTCTTTTTTTGATGCTTTTTTGCAGAAAAGCAGGAAAAATGCGGTAAACAGATGTCGGAATTTTGTGGAAAAATCTAGTAAAAATAGAAAGAAAATTATGGGATAATAATGAAGTCGGCAGACGAATAAAATGGCAGAGGACTAATGTTGATCTAAGAAAAACGGTAACAGAGAGGAAAGAAATATGACTCCGAAAATAAAGAAAATCTGGAATATGATGACGCAGTTTCTGATCGCTGTCGTAGTGATCCTTGCAATTTTGCTTGCGGGGGTCCGTTTAGGCGGACTGCAGGTTTATACGGTGCTCTCCGGATCCATGGAACCGACCTATCCGGTAGGCAGCCTGCTTTACGTTAAAAAGATCGATCCGCTGACTGTTATGCCGGGACAGCCGATCACCTTTCTGCTGGATGAAAATACAGTAGCAACCCACAGAGTTGTGGAAATCATATCAGAAAACGATGCCGCATATAGTAAAGACGGATCCGATGTAGGAAACACAGAAGAAATCTTTTACAGGACAAAAGGTGATGCAAATAAAAGCCCGGATGGAGAGCCGGTAAGCAGTCGGAACCTGATCGGAGTACCGGTGTTTTCCATACCTTGGCTGGGGTACTTCGCTGACTTTATCCAGAATCCCCCGGGAAAATATTTTGCGTATGCGATGGCGGCAGTTTTGCTTCTATTTGTACTTCTTCCGGACTTTTTCGGAGAAAAAGAAGAACGTCAGAATGAGGGTAACGCTGAAAAGCTCCCTATAAATCAATAAAAGAAAATGCAGGAGGTTTTTATTATGAAAACAAGAAAGAAAATTTTAGCATTAACAGTGTGTGCGATGGTGCTGATCACAGGTTCCGTTCTGGGAACGATGGCATGGTTGACGGCAGAGACCGATGAAGTTGTCAATACCTTTACCTACGGAAATATCAACATCGATCTTAACGAACACCTTTACGATCCGGGTCAGAACGCTTTAGGTGAAGAGCTGACAAAATCCGCAGACAACTACCTGATCATTCCGGGTATTGATCTTCCCAAAGACCCCTTTGTAACAGTAAAAGCAGGTTCTGAGGATTGCTACCTTTTTGTTAAAGTAGAAGAAAGCGAAGGTTTTGCTGAGGGTAAAGTCACTTACGCAGTTGATGAATCCTGGGCGAAAGGCGACGGAACCAAGATCCCGGCAAATGTTTATTACCGCCAGGTTTCTCAGCCGGCAGATGACGTTTCCTACAATGTTCTAAAGGATAACAAAATTTTTGTCAGCGAAAATCTGACAAAAGATGAAGTGAAAGAAATGCAGCAGAGTCAGGTACGTCCAACTCTGAAGTTTACTGCATATGCAATCCAGGCAGAAGGCATTGACAGTGCTGAAACCGCATGGAGCCAGATCGGAGCATAAAACCACCGATAAAGATAAAACTGCAGAGTCAGGAGGAAAGGAGCCAGAAATATGAAAAGAAAAATTTTGCTGGTATCTGCCCTTGTTATTTGTATGGCGGTTTCAATTACAGGTACGCTTGCTTATTATCAGGCAGAAACGCAGGCGCATAATGTCATTACGACAGGAAGTGTGGACATCAGGCTGCAGGAGTGGGCTGATGAGGAGAAGACCGTGCCTTTTAAAGATCCCGATGGAATTATGCCGGGAACCAGCGTGACGAAGATAGCAGAAGTAAAAAATACAGGAAAATCAGATGCCTGGGTACGGGTCAGGATCAATACGACTGTTACAAGAAAGATTTCCGATAACGAATCGGTTCTTCTGGATGCTTCCGGTATAGGGCTGAATCTGAACGAAACCAGCTGGGTTAAGAACGGAGACAATTATTACTATCAGAAAGTTCTGGCTCCGGGAGAAACAACGGAGCCGCTGCTTCGGAGTGTCAGCTTTGATCAGACCATGGGAAATGATTATGCAGGCGTGCAGGTAGATGTCTGTCTGAAAGCAGAAGCCGTGCAGTCTGCAAACAATGGTCAGACTGTTTTTGAAGCGGCCGGATGGCCGGATGAAACTAGCGGACAGCAGACACAGGAAAGCCAGACTTTGAATCCATAAACCGGAAAGGAAGTGAAACGAAATGAAAAATAAAATACTGGCAGCAGCTGTCAGTTTGATTCTGGTGTTTTGTCTTGCTTTTCCGGGAGGATTCTCTGTTTATGCACAGACAGAGGATTTTCAGGAGAACATGGTAATTGAAAATACCGGACAGGGCGGATCTTCCGATATAGAAGGAGAAAAAGAAGGACTTTCGGAAGATTCGATGAACCCGGACGAAAGCAATCTTGAAGGCGGGGAAGAAAATGTAGAACCGGATGTCAACAAAGACGAAAATGCCAATGTCAATGACGATAAAACGACAGAGGAGGGACAGGGTAGTGATTCTGAACCATCCGATAAAACTATCGATGGAGCTGCTGTTGAAGCTGAAAATCCTGCAGATTTCGCAGATGCGGACGAAAACAACATGCTGGATGAGGAAATCATTGATTTTATTCATGCAGCACCATTCCTGTCACCGGTTAAGGGAGAAGCAGGGCTGTTTCGAAAAGCTGCTGCATCTGCTGCACCAAGAGACAGCAAGACAGGGCTGGAATTATCCAAAACCGCTAAAAAAAATGATGATGGAAGCTATACCATACGGATGGAAGCCTATTCTACAGGAGAAAGTGTCCTGACCACCGTGACAGAGGATATACCGACCGATATTGTTCTGGTCCTGGATCAGTCAGGCTCTATGGGTGATCCGTTCAGTCGGAAGAATCCAGAAAAAAAGATTGATGCCCTTAATAAAGCAGCCTCTGCTTTTGTCAACTCCGTTGCTGCAAAAGCTGCCGGTAAAGATGGACAGATTGGGACAGATGACGATATTAACCACAGGATTGCTGTCGTTGGATTCGCCAGCCAGTCCGGTTATGGAAACAATACCGAAATTCTGTCCGTTCCCGGACAAAACAGCGGAAGCGTCGGTATTGCATACGATCAGCTGACGGACAGAAACTATAAAGATTCCCTGCAGAGCATGGATACCGGTGCAGGGAAAGCCATGGTAAACAATGCTTTAGATGCTCTCCGTGCAAGCGGTGCAACCAGAACGGACTTAGGACTTACCATGGCACAGGAAATCTTCGGTCAGCATCCACTTCAGGCAGGAGAAAAGCGGAACCGCGTCGTGATCCTGTTTACAGACGGTGCTCCGACAGATATTAATGGATTCCAGCTAAATATCGCGAATAATGCCATCACATCTTCCGTAGCACTGAAATCGACTTACGGTGCAACTGTATATTCCATCGGCATTTTTTCCGGTGCGGATGCAACAAACGCCGGAAGTAAGCCATGGAATGATCTGAGTAACAACAGTAAAAGCATGAGCTCAGCCTGCAACTGGTTCATGCAGAACGTATCCAGCAATAACGGAACGCCGCAGGATCCGGGATATTACCTTTCCGCATCCAACGCAGAAAGCCTGAATACCATCTTCGAGCAGATCAGCAAGCAGATCCAGACCGGCGGATCGTCCACTACACTGGATGAAAACAGTGTAATCAAAGATATCGTTACCCCGTATTTCAACATGCCGGAGAATGCAGATAAGATCAGGACGAAAACAGCCGAATATATCGGAAAAGACGTTTTCGGTCCAGAGCAGAATACAACAAATTTGACGATATCCATGGATGGAGATACTGTTTCGGTCAAGGGATTTTCCTTCAAAGATAACTGGTGCGGAGCGCAGGTACAGGGCGATGAAACCATTTACCATGGAAAAAAACTGATCATTGAATTTGAGATTTCTCCGAAAGAAGACTTCCTGGGAGGCAATCAGGTTCCGACCAACGGAGAACTGTCAGGTATTTATAAAGATCAATCAGAAAAGGATCCAATCGATGTATTCCCGGTTCCGGCTGTGGATGTAGAAATCAAGCCGGTAACGGTTTCTATGAAAGACTGCTACCTCTATCTGGGAATGGATAAGGATCAGAAACTGATGCCTGACTTTTTAAGAAACGGCGAAATCATTAAATGCGGAAATGTTCCGATTGATTTTAGTAAAGCAGGATACGGTCTGCAGGACTGGCAGCATGCTTTCGTAAAAATCAGCAGACAGATGTACCTTGCAGAGATCGCCGCGGACAGCAGCCTGAAGTGGGAAGATTTCATGCAGGATGGTGTGCATCCGCCTTATCAGGACAAAGATTTTCGGGATATCATAACAATCACACCGACAAATGATGGCACAGTGGGAGTGCAAGAAGGCAGAGATACGAAAACGATCCGTGTAATGAAGCCACAGCTGACCTGGAAAGATTCAGCAATCGAACTGGGCGAAAAGGCGGATTATGAAAATAACAAAGGCGCAGATTTTCTTCTATGGATGTATGGCGGCAAGAGCAATCAGCAGCTGAAGGAAGAATATGCACAGACGGCAAACTTTTTCGGTGAAGCTCCGCAGCTCATCTGCGTGCTGAATCCGGACGCAGGATATTTCATCAGGGAAACGCCGGTTTCTGTAAAAGTCTATACAGGAACAACCGGAGATGCAGAAGGATCAGGAAGCGGAGGGCAAGCAGAATCGATCAAGAAGAAAGAAGACATTACTGCTTATGTGACCTTTGTTCATGAAAATTGCGATGTGAAAGACTGTCAGTGGGGCGAAGAAGGTTTTTCGAAAAAGGACTGCCAGTTTATCGTTCACATCAAACCGTTTGATCTTATCATCACGAAAACAGGATGGCACGTAATCGACGAAAATCAGTCCTTCCTCTTTGAAATTACAGGAGCTGACGGATTCAGCCTGATGGTGTCCGTACAGGGAAACGGGCAGACAACGATAAAAGATCTGAAAGCCGGAACGTATACGGTAAGAGAAGTTACGGACTGGAGCTGGCGTTATCAAAATGAAAATGCAGTGCATACCGTGAAACCGGAAGACGTGAAAGACGGCATTTATACGACAGATTTTGCGAACAAACGGTCAACAAAGCAGGATCACGGAAATCAGGACAACGGATGGAA
>CAKQVC010000162.1 GCA_934277655.1 uncultured Clostridia bacterium | reverse complement strand
TGTAAGATTCATCTGTGTATTTGGAAGCATCTGTTGCTTTTGCTGTTTCAATTAAATCCTGAAGTTTGTCTGTATCAATTGCGGAATTTCCAACTGCAATCATATAAGCAGAGTCATTCTTGAAGTAAATGTTTCCGTCTGCATCACAAACAGGGCTGCAGATGTTGTACTGCCTCTTGTCACCGGTCGGTGTATAAAGCGCTTTTTTGCTCAGCGTCTTTTTCTCAAGGTCATACTTGATGACCAGCATGCCGCCCGGTTTCTTGTTATAGGTCGCATAAAGATAGAGTGCTTTGTCACTTTCTTTATATGCCGTCGTCAGAAGCATGCTGGACTGGATGTATCCGTCAATTTCTACTTCTGCGATTTTTTCCATTGTTTTGGCGTCAATTGCGTAAGCCGCACCGATACAGTTGAATTGGTCTACACCTTCCCCTGAGCGGGAGACGAATACCACGCCATCGGAGATAACCGGGGTTCCGGTACCCATGTATCCCATATCAAAGGATTTGACTTCACCAAGCGTTCCGTTTTCGTCAATCGCTACGCGATATAGCATGCCGCCCTTCGTTGTGAAGTATACATATCCGTCTTGATAAGTAATGCTGGAACGAATGTCTCCTTTCAGTCCCGTAATCTTGCTGATGACAGCGCCGTTTAACGGGTTCACGCTGTAAAGCACTGCACTTTCGGAGTCACTTTCTCCGGTTCCGTCATCGGAGCCGAATACCACATACTTGTCGGTTGCATACGCGCCTGCCCAGTAGAAACCGCCTTTATGGTCGAGTTTCCATAGCAGTTTCTTTGTTTCATCCGGCTTCGCAGTATCTTCATCGGTTGCGGAAAGCATGTAATATGTTCCTGTCTGTTTTTCGCCGTTCCATGTTCCGGTGTACAGGTAGCCGTTGTGGTAAGTCACAGGAGTAATCAGCTGTCCGCTGACTTTCTCGCTGACCCAAAGGCTCTCGAGCGTTTCTGCATTGAGCGCCTGAATATAGCTGTCGTTTCCGTCGTCAATGGATACGAAAATCATGCCGCCGCCATAAGCGACCGGATTCGTTGTATAGAGGCTGCTTCCCATCAGTGCTGTGCTCTTTAAGTTATCCCCTGTTTTCGGATCGAGAATATACAATTTCTTTCCCGACTGTAAATACAGGTGTCCGTTAATCAAAAGCTGCGGAGTCGGCGCATTAGCATAGCCGGTGCCGAGTTTTACTGCCCAGAGTTCCTTTGCTGCATTTGCGGTTTTCGGCGTCTTTGCCGCTGTCACGCCGTTGTTGGTATCCGAGCCGCGGAAGCTGGTCCAGTCTCCGGTAAAGCTCGGAAGCGACGAACTGGTGTCGTTTAAGCTCAGCGTCAGCTTTCCGTCTTTTAAGGAAGATTCCTTAAAGGTCTGCTCGATCGTGCGGTAGCCTGCTTTGGCAGCTCTGACCGTATAGGTTTCTTCTTTCGCCAAAGTATAACTTCCGTCTGCGTTCGGCTGCATGGTTTTGCCTGCTGCATCAAGGACAACCACGATGGCATCCTTTGGTGTTACGGCGATTTCTGCCTTAAAGGTTGCTTTTTTATTTAAGGTCACCGTATAGGTCGTGCTTGCCTGCGCATCGCCAACTTTAACCTCAAAGCTGTCTAAGTTTGTGATGTCAAGCGTTCCGTCTTCGCTTGCTCCTGCAGGAAGCGTTACCTTTGCAATGCCTGTCATTCTCTCCTTGGCGGAAAGTGTCAGGCTATTTACATTGTTCAAAACATCGAGACTGTATGCGTTTACATCTCCATCAAAGTCCTTGTCAAAAGCGAGTTCTTCTTCTCCGTTCTTGACAGACAGAGTAGAAAGCGTCGGCTGAACATTGATGTTTATAGTATAAACCGTAGCCTCGCCGCCTGCCGGTGTTACCGTAATCGTCAGGGTGTTTACTCCGACATGAACCGGCTGCGTCTGTGCGCCACTCTTCCAAAGCTCAATCGAGCCACTGCTTTCGGAAAGGCTGCTTGCTGCGTTCAGCGAAATCTCCGCTGCATCGTTAAGCTGTGCGGTCATCGTCGCGCCGCTTGTTGCCGGAATTGCAGAAATGATTAAGGTTTTTCCCACTACCTTGGAATCACTCAAAGTGATCGGATAGTCTTTTTGCTGCTGTGAAAACGCAGATGCAGCCAAAATTTCATCCGGATAGCTTGTAAGCTTCAGCGCTGCAAGACCATTTTTATCCTGCGGCACGGTTGCATGCAGGGTATATGTCTTTGATTTCTTTCCGTTCTCTGCGGTAACGGTAAACTCTGTGCTGCCGTTTGTAAGGGAAACAGTACCACCACTTACAGGCGTTACAGTCGCCTTTTCGCTGATAGTCATCGTCGGTTCGATCGCAGTCGTTCCTGCCGGGAGCACGATGTTGATGTTAGTTCCGTTGATGTCTCCCTTATATTCCCTTCCGTCAATCGTAACGGTGAACGATTTCATTTCCGCAAAGTGGCTCTGAATCTTCTCAACCTTGCTGAACTTTGGATAACCTTGATTGCTGTTATCTTTATCCGCTGTCCAGTTTGCCTGATACAGAGAATATGGTTCTGTATAGGATTTGAGCAAGGTAAGAAGCTCTCCGCCCTTCATCTCATCCTCATCCTTCGGGCTAAAATTGGATTTTTTTGCAGTATCTCCTATGCCCATACCGCCATAGGCTTCGCTGAGCGCTGCGCCGAGGAAGTAGTTTCCTTTCACTTCTCTCATGAAAAGGCTCTGTCCCACAATAGCGCCTTTTTTGGTATTGCTCGCTTCGCTGTTTGCGGTAACAGTTCCTGCATGATAGCAGTTGTTCAGATTTGTCCAAGAAAGACTTCCGACAATGCCACCAAGCAGCGCATCTGCATCGGAAGCGTTTCCTTTCACGCTTCCAAGGTTATAGCAGCTTTCGATGACGCCGTCATATGCCGAACTGCTGTCAGCCTTTCCGACAATGCCGCCGGCAATTTGTCCTGCCATCACACTGCCGTCATTATAGCAGCCGGAAAGATATCCGCCATACGAGTATGCGGTAATGCCGCCGGCACCGCTGCCCGTTCCCGGTCCGCCATAACCTGCCGAACTTGCCGCAGATACGATTCCATGGTTTTCGCAGCCTGCAACAATGGATGCCGGGCTTTGCTTTCCGGCAATGCCGCCGGCATACCAGGTATGCGCTACAGTCTGAGAAACTGTTCCATAGTTTTTACTGTTTAAAACTTTGCTGTTACTTGCAAGGCTGCCAACAATACCAGCAGCATACGAAGCTTTCGCATTGAAGCCTGCAGGTGCGCTGCTTGTAACGGCAGCTTTGTTGACACAATTCTCAATTATGCTTTCGCCTGTCAAGGTTCCCGCAATTGCGCCGATCGAGCAGCCCTCAGCGCTTCCGCTGATACTGCAGCTTTCATCTAAAACGATATTCTTCAAGCTGCTTCCACCATCATCGGTTTCAGCAACGGTTCCAAACAGTCCTACTTCTCTCGCACCCGAAGAAATTGTAAGGTTTTTAATTGCGAAACTGTCACCATCATAAAAACCGCTGAAAGGAGTACTCTTTCCAATCGGAGTAAATTTTACATCCTTCATATCAATCTCTTCGGTTTGCTTCCAGTATTTATTTTTGTATTTATCCGGATTCGCATCGTATTCCTTACTAAGCGCTAAGAGTTTTTCGGCGCTGTTAATGATATATGGGTCTTTTTCCGAGGAACCCGTTCCTGAAAACACCGGTTGTTTGACCGTCA
This sequence comes from uncultured Clostridia bacterium, assembly GCA_934277655.1. Classification (GTDB taxonomy): domain Bacteria; phylum Bacillota; class Clostridia; order Peptostreptococcales; family Anaerovoracaceae; genus CAG-238. Next base: position 1,704 of record CAKQVC010000162.1, on the reverse strand, counting down.
GAGTAACGATATATGTAATACCACCAACTTTATATTCTACCGGATTCGTAAAATCTTGTGCTTCTCCACTTGCCGGTGTGACTGTCGCATCGTCAAAGCACGTAATGATTGGTGCAAGATTTGTTAAATGAGTATCTTCCGGAAGTTCCGCGGTAATGGTGTTATTTTGTCTGTCGATGGCAGCTTTCACTTCTCCGATCTTGAAGCTCTTTATGCCTTCACCCCTTATAAGGTCGCTTACCTTAGGGTATTCATCCGCACCTTTTGTCCAATTTACTATGTAATCGGTAATTGTGTCTGCACTCTTTAACTCTGCAAGGAACGCATCGGACTTTAATTCAGCTTCACTTTTTATGCTAATACCCTCTACATCGGTAATTGCTTTTCCATCGCTGTCACTCATTCCCGCAGATGCTGTACCTTCAAGATAGCTACAGTTACTTGGATAAGTATCTTTATCAATCGAGACGCATACTCCAACTATACTCCCCCCCGCTAATAGGGTTTCTCCGTTGCTTTCATCTAAACTTCCTTCGATTTTGCCGATATTGTAGCAAGCATTTATTCCGAATAAACTAAGTCCTCTTTTGCTACCTGCAATATTTGCAATCCCACCATAATAAGCAGAACCCTTTTTCGCTAAATCAGCTTTTATATTTCCTCGGTTTTCGCATGCATTAATTCCACCGCCCCGTATATTTCCTACTATTCCTGCAATTGCGATAAGATGGTCGCTATTGCTAGAGGTCAGTTTACAGTATATATTTCCTTGATTTTCGCAGCCATCTATAGTATAGCCGCCTTTATATAAAAATCCGCAAACACCTCCAACATATACATCACAATTCGATGCCTCAATTGTTATATTTACAAGATTCCTGCAAAAAAGAATGCCTCCGGATGCTTCTCCACAAACTCCACCAGCGGTTATTCCGTTTGTTACATTACTAATTTCTATTTTACCCGAAACATTCAAGTTTTGAATGGTGTTCTCTTCTCCAATAGCTCCAAAAGTTCCTACAGCTCCCGCTACCTTTGTAATAAGCAAATTACTAATCGTATGATTCTGCCCATCAAAATTCCCGGAATATGGATTGTCGCTGTTTCCAATCGGTGTCCATTCCTTATTGTTTAAATTAATATCTTGTGTCAGCACAGCATCCTGCGTTGTCAAACTCCCATCATTGACCTTTTGCGCAAATAACGCTAATTCTGCTGCGTTGCTGATTTGGTAGACGCCGTCAACTTGCGTTAATTCCGACGCAGGCGTTCCGTCCCATGCTTCTGCCGCCCAAGCCGTATCCACGCCCCAGCTGCCGATGCCCATGCCAGTAAACACCATGACAAAGGCGAGCATGAGGGTCAATATCTGTTTCGTGAGATTTTTGTTTGTTGTTTGTCTCATTCTCTTTTGTCTTCTCCTTTTCGTTTTTTTGTTTTGTGCGGCTGATGTGCGCCTTGCGCCTGCCACACCTGTGATCTATCTAATCCTGCCGTTCTGTCAAATCTCCTCCTTTCGCGTCTGTCGGCAGGCTGGTTTAACCGTTCTTTATTCCGCAGCGGCGCTCTCCTGCGCTTGCTGCTCTCGCATCTGCCTGCGGTATTCCTTGTGCCTTATGCGCTTTTCCTTGCGCCTTTCTTTTTTCTCCTGATAATGCTCTCCTATCGGCCGGGTACCGGCGCGCTCGAGCATGCGGTTCCAAG
>CAKQVC010000161.1 GCA_934277655.1 uncultured Clostridia bacterium | reverse complement strand
GTCCAAAAGGAGTGTGCCCCAGATCGTGTCCAAGTGCAATCGCTTCTGTCAGGTCTTCATTTAAGTTTAAGCCTCTGGATATTGTCCTTGCAATCTGTGCAACTTCCAGCGTATGCGTCAGCCGCGTGCGGAAATGATCTCCTTCCGGTGCCAGAAACACCTGAGTCTTATGCATCAGCCTGCGAAAAGATTTAGAATGCAGGATCCGGTCTCTGTCTCTTTGGAATTCTGTTCTGAGATCGCATTTCTCTTCAGAAATCAGACGCCCCCGGGAGGCCGCACTTTTTGTCGCTTTTTCTGATAAAATTTCATATTCTCTTCTTTCAAGTTCTTCTCTATATAACATACGTCCTCCTTAATCTATATTCTCGTTCTTATTCCTATCATCGGATGCCTGTATGACCAAACCCACCTGTGCCTCTGGTGGTTTCATCCAGTTTTTCTGCCAGCTCAAATCTTGCTTTTTCATATTTGGAGAACACAACCTGTGCAATCCTGTCACCATCATGAATCGTGTACGGCTCACTTCCCCAGTTGATCAGAGGAACCATCCATTCGCCACGATAATCGCTGTCAACCGTCCCAACTCCGTTTACAAGTCCGATCCCCTGCTTGATCGAAAGCCCGGATCTTGCCCTGACCTGCGCTTCCCAGCCTTGCGGCAGTGAGACCGTCAGACCGGTGGGAATCAGCTTTCGTTCTCCGGGAAGCAGTGTCACAGGTTCAGCCAGCCAGGCTCTCAAATCTGCTCCCGCAGAGCCTTCCGTTTCATATTGTGGTAAAACTCCGCTTTTACTTACAATTTTGATTACATTCGATTCCATATCTGATGTTTTTTTTACTATTTCTTTTGATATTTCTTTCATATTATTTAATACCATTTCCAGATATCTTTAAAATCTATTTCCTTGTTTGTAACACAGACGCCGGTATAGCCGTCCGGATCACAGATCAATTCTTTTGCCTCATCGATTTTATCCATCGTGATTACATCTATTTTTTTGATAACTTCTTCCGGCTCTATGACTTCCTGCAGCAAAAGAATATTTTTTCCGTTTGCAAACATACGGCTCGCCACATTTTCCTGTCCGAATATGTAACTTGCTTTGATCTGCTCTTTTGACATTCGAAGTTCATCCTCTGTTACGCCGTCTCTTTTCAGGATTTCCAGTTCTTCTTCAATCCCGGTCAGGGCATCGGCGATTTTATCATGGCTGATTCCTGCATAGATATTATAGTATCCGTCGCTGCTAAATCCGCTGTTCATAGAATACACACTGTATGCCAGTCCTTTCTCTTCTCTGATATTCTGGAAGAGTCTTGAACTCATGCTTCCTCCCATAATATTATTAAGAACGGAAAGTGCGTGGTATCGGGAATCCGTCAGACTGACACCTTTCGTAGCCAGACATACGTGAGACTGCTGGATATCTTTTGTGATGACTTGAAAACTCTTTTCATAGGGCACCGCAATTTCTTTCTCACGCATGCTACCACTGGATTTCAGTCCATCAAACTGCTTTTCTAAAAAGTCACAGAACACTTCCTCATCAAAATTTCCTGCAACGGATACGATCAGATTGTCTTTTGTATAATGATTCTGTTTATAAGCTGTAAGCTCCGCTCTGTTAATTTTATCTAAAGAAGCTGAAGTTCCGATGATGGAATGGCTTAAACGACTTCCTCTGAAAACCAGTTCCGTTACCGTATCATGTGCCAGGTCGTCCGGCTGATCTTCGATCATCTTTATTTCTTCACATATGACCTTTCTCTCCCGGTTCATCTCGTCCTGATCAAAAACGGCATTGTTTACCATATCCAGAATAACTTCTGCCCCTTTCTTCAGGTGTGTTCCAATCGTCTTGACATAATAGCAGGTAGCCTCTTTACCAGTAAATGCATTGATCTGTCCTCCGATTCGATCCACATCTTCTGCGATTTGCCGTGCACTTCTCTTTTCAGTCCCCTTAAACATCATATGCTCAATAAAATGGGAAATTCCCGCCTGATCAGCAGTTTCATCAACAGCTCCGGCTTTAACCCAGACACCGAAAGCCGCCGATTGGACATAGTCAATTTTTTCCATTACAACCGTGATGCCGCAGTGTAACTTTTTCGTTGTTATTTTACTCATTTTTATCACGATCCTTTCTTGCTTTTATCAGTCCTGCGGCCAAAACCGCTGCAATGATTCCCAGCGCAATATTTTCGCCTGCCTTTCCAAACGCAGCGCCTGCCGAATCCGCTGCCCAGATAATCAGACAGAAACCAAGCAGTAATGCAACTGCCAGACCGATAGTTGCTTTATTCATTCATGTACCTCTTTCATCCGATTTTGCACTTAAAAATTTTTGAATAATCCATAATGGTATATTGTAACACACTTTTGTTTAAATTCATATACTATGAAGGAAAAGATATTGGATTATTTAAGGAGGTAGATTTATGAGCTGCTTTGGTGGAAGAGTGCCCCAGGACCTCTATCAAAATTGCTGTAATGCTAACGTCCTGTGTGAATTTGACGGAGACCTGAGCAAGGTTATCAGTGAACCGATTTATGTACAGAAAGTATATGACGCCGTTCTTGTTCATCTGCAAGGTATGAAAACGGTTCAGAATCAGTGTTTTTCTCCGGCTCTTCCTCTTGGACACAGAGTAAAACGAGTCATAGACATTCGATGCAGAAGAAAATTCAATCCCGAAAACGTTGACGACCCCTGCAATCTGAAACTGGATGTAAACACCAGCATCTCCGGCGCTACGTTTTTAAAAAATGGTGCAGGAGAAGAGCTTCGCGTAATCGGAGCTGACGGAAATTTTTCAGAAAGGCTGCTCTATGCAGAAACTGGCGAATGCGATGACAAATGCATGGGAACGCCTATATTCGGAACACAAAATATTGCGATCACTGGGAATGTCATCATCGAACTTGATCTTCTGCTTAGCGACTGCGGTGGATGCGAAAATGTTTTCACTGTCTGTGCAGATGTAAATATCGCTGATGCTGACCAGCCACTCGTACTTACCAACTTTTTCGAAATTTGTATGCCGTCTACGGCCAATACTGCATTTTTCCCACGATTCACAGAGTTCTGTAATTCCGCATGTGAATCCCGCCTAGCTACCAATAACTGTGGCAGAGATTTATATATCGATGGAAACGGCAATGTCTCTGCGAATCTTATCATCGCGATCTGTGTAACATGTGAAAAGAAAATCGTTGTACCGGTACAGCTTTGTGCTCTTTCGACCGGCTTCGTTTCTGTGGAAGCACAGCAAAATGCGATCTGCACAACTTTCCCGGCACTTTTTCCTAAAAGGATCCGTCCCAAAGACACTGCTGTAAATTGCAGTTTTAATGATGACGAAGACAATGACCCTTGTGATCCATGTCCTCCGCCAGATCCTTGCGATCCTTGCGATCCTTGTGACCCTTGCGATCCATGCTGCGATAACGGCGAGCGTCCGAGAAGAAGACCGCAGCCAAGACGATAGATTTTGCGTAGAAAACAGACCAGAAGATCAGACCACGTAAGCGATGTCTTACGTGGTTTTTATGTTATATTTTTCTTTTCACAAAGGCAAGGCAATTTCATGTTCTTGCTGTCTGCTTCTCTTTTTGGGGATGCATTGTCCGGATTTGAAATATTGTATACAAAAATACATGAATTTTTAACACAATTTTTAAAAAAGTTCTTTAAAAGTACAAAAAAGTGTTGTGGAAACATCTCCTCGATGGTAAAATATTAACAGAATATTATTTCGTTCATTTACGACATTATGAACTAGGAGGATTCAAATGAAAAAGAAATTGAGCTTATTACTCGCAATCGCACTTATTTGTGTCTTTTCACTGACAGGATGTGGAAATGACACTTTGACAATGGCTACCGGAGGAACGTCCGGCACATATTACGGTTATTGCGGCATCATTGCCCAAAATCTTCAGGAAGATGTTCCAGTCACTGTCGTTTCGACTGGTGCATCTAAGGCCAACCTTCAGATGCTTCAAGCTGGAGAAGCGCAGCTGGCTATCGTCCAGAACGATGTAATGTCTTATGCATACACCGGTACGGATCTGTTCGAGCAGGACGGCGAATATAAAGATTTTTCGACAGTGATGGCATGCTATCCTGAAACGGTTCAGGTAATCGCTAACAAGAAGATCACATCCATCGCAGATTTAAAAGGTAAGAAAGTTTCCGTTGGTGACGCAGGCTCCGGAGTAGAATTCAACGCAAGACAGGTACTCGCGGCTTATGGTATTGATATGGAGAAAGATATCGTAAAAAACAATCAGAGTTTCGCTGACTCCGCAGATTCTCTGAAAAACGGAACAATTGACGCTGCTTTCGTCGTTGCAGGTGCTCCAACCGTTGCAGTTACGGAACTTGCTTCTTCTTATGATTTTAATGTACTGCCGATTGATAGCGATGCGGCTGCGAAATTAATGAAGGACTATGGTTTCTATACAGAGGTTGTTGTTCCTGGCGGCACATATAAATGCGTAAAAGACGATGTAACAACCGTTGCTGTCATGGCTACCATCGTTGCAAGAAACGATGTTCCGGAAGATACGATTTATGCATTCGTAAAAGGAATGTTTGATAAAAAGGATCAGATTGTAGCAGGTCACGAAAAGGGACAGCTGATCGATCTGAATACTGCAGTTTCCGGAGTTACCGTACCTTTCCATCCGGGCGCAGAAAAGTACTTTAAAGAGCAGGGTGTTCTTTAATATCAAACAACAGAAATTTGAAAAAAAAATTTGTAATCGGGGCAACCGCAGCAATCCTCATTGTTGCGGTTGTCGCTATCATAATCAGCATATCAGCCTCCCCTTCCCTTGTTTTAAAAAACAAAGATACTGGCAAAGTATATATGAAAATTCCGATCAATGATGGCGAAGAGTTCTCGGTAACCTTCGTTCATTCGGTTAATCAATCGCCGGTAACAGATGTCTATGAAATCCGTCAGGGCCAGATTTATCTGGTACGTACAATCTATTATGATTTCGGAGCAGGTGTTCCGACTGAATTATACGGCAATCAAACGTTTTCTTTCGGAAAAAATGGAGAAATGATCATTTCTGATATGGACACATATATTCCGAATTTAATTTACATTGTTGGAACGGTATCTGACCACACCCTTTCGGTAAATGGAGGCGAAAAAATCAGTCTGCGGGACACCTGTGGCAGAAACAGCCCGGTCAAATTCTGCTGCACAGGCTTTTAGAAAGTCCCACACGAGAAAAGAGGTAACACGATTGTTAAAAAAGAAAAAAGACAAATCCGCTTCGGAAGTGGTAGAAGCGGTAAAGGAAACAAATGAAACACTCGTCTTCGATGAAGACGGCGATATTGATGCACAGGTACAGGCTGTCATGGAAAAATACGACCGTGAATCCAATGTAAGGCACTGGAAAGGCATACCAAAAACAGTTATTCGCTACCTATTGGTCGCTTTCGC
>CAKQVC010000160.1 GCA_934277655.1 uncultured Clostridia bacterium | reverse complement strand
GCAAAGGAAGTGGGAACTCATGCTCTATAAAAGATATTTCAGAGAACTAAAAAGAAATCCCGGAATCTATCTGGCTATTTTTATTATTTTATCCATCGGCTTGGGGACGGTCTTGGGCGGAAATGCCGGAGATGACAGTATGATAGCCAAGGTTGAGGAGGTGATGAAAAATGCAAATACATCCGATGGTTATGCCGTTATGGCTTTGCCGATCAATGAACAGGCGCTTGAAGATGAAAAATCCCTTGAAATCGAAGCGGCATTTTATTTGGATTGCGATACCAAAGACGGCTCATTGAGAGTGTTTGCAGATAGAGCAAATATAAATCGGGCTTATGTGGAAGATGGGAAACTTCCGGAAGAGGCGGATGAGGTATTTCTAGAGAAACACTATAGCGAGGAGCATGGATATGGAATCGGTGACAGTATCAAGATTGGTGATACAACATATGAAGTAAGTGGAATCGGAATATTGCCGGATTACATTTATGTCTTGAAAAAAAGTACGGATATGTCTTCTCACACAGAGAGCTTTAGTGTTGCAGTTGTCAGTGAAGAGGAGATGGAGCGACTTGTCACCGAGCATGCGGGAACAACTACATATCAGTATAATTTTAAAGTGAAGAAGAACGGGGATATTGCGGATGCAGAGGAGTTTTTTTCTAATTTGCAGGAGAACGTACCGTTAGAATTTGTAAACAGTGCGTATGATCCCAGAATGATTACTTACAAAGAAGACTGTGCAATGGTAAAGCGGGCAACTATGGTATTTGCTGTGATTTTACTTATTGTCATTGCGTATGTGATCGGCGTATTTCAGAAAAACAGAGTGGAAGAAGAACGAAAATATATCGGAACATTAAGCGCACTTGGTTATCGAAGAAGAGAATTGATATTGCATTATACGGGGATGCCAATGATTATCGCGCTTTTGGGAGGGATAGGCAGTCTTGCATGTGGAAGGGCGGTCTTTTCCAAAATGTTGACACAGGATAGTGTGGATTTATATTCTATGCCGGATTTTGAAGCGCATCTGTCATTGTATATTATTTTATTTGCAGTGATCGTGCCTCCGCTTATTATGGGAAGCATAGGATTTGTGATGCTGAACAAAAAAATCTCCGATTGTCCGGACAAAATCATAAGACCCGCGCAAAAGAATAGAAACGTGAAACTGAATTTGAATGCAGTACCCTATCTTACGGCTTTTCGTATGCGACAATTTGTGAAAGAAATTTCAGGCAATCTGGTTATGATGGGAGGAATATTTGTTGCAACCGTTTTATTGCTGTTAGGCTATTCCATTTACAGTTCGGTGGATAATTACAGGGAAAATGTGTTGACGGATGTTAGTTATGACTATCTTTATATGGTGTCGGACGGGCAAATAGTTCCTGAGGGAGCAGAAAAATTGCTTGTGCAGAATGTAAAAGGAAAAAGCTCTGTACCGGGGATGAATTTAAAACTGAATCTGTACGGAATAGAAGAAGACAGCGCCTATTTTCCGAAGGTGGAATCCGCGGAGGTAAAAGAGGATCACTATCCGGCAGTGATATCAGAATCACTGGCTGCCAAGTGCGGGTTAGAGGTAGGAGATTTTCTTGAGGTGAAGAATGCATCTAAGACGAATACCTATGAGCTTGAGGTAACGGCAATCGTGACTTATTCGAATGGACTAAGTATTTTTATGTCCCGAAATACAGCAAATGAGATGTTCGACATGGACGAGACATACTACAATGCATTGGTAAGCAAAGAAAAGCTGGATGGGAATGAGGTGGGAGCATTTTCTACGACAAACAGCAGCGAATATGAGGAAGCGGCCCAAAGTATGCTGGATTCTTTGATGCTGATTATAATAGCATTGCTTGGATCCGCCGTTGTTATTTATATTATGGTAATCTATCTGATGGTGAAATTTATGATGGATAAGGCAAAATATAATATTTCTCTGCTTGAAATCCTGGGATACCGTGTGAAAGAAGTAAACCGGATTTATCTGGGAGGAGAGAGCTTTGTTGTCCTGTTTGCAATCCTTCTTTCGCTGCCGCTTGGAACGCTGGTATTGCAGGGAATCTTTCCGTATTTGACAGCGGGCTATAGCTTTTATATTTCTCCGTATATTGGAATGACCGAATATTTGATTTTGGCATGCTTTATGTTTGTTGGATATGGGGGAATTTATATGTATCTAAAACGTCAGGTCAGAAAAATTGAATTCACTTATATATTAAAGGAGAGGGAGTAAGGGTGGAAAAAAGAAATAAGAAAATGAAGGTGGTGTGTCTTCCCTATGCAGGCGGTTCCGCGTTGATGTATGGAAGATGGAAAAACCTTTTTGATGACAGAATAGAAATAGTCCAGTTAGAGCTGCCGGGAAGAGGGTTGCGATTTAAAGATGAAAGCCCGTCGACGATGGAAGAACTGACAGAGGATATGAAGATACGTCTTATGAAATTAGTTGGGGACGAGAACTACATTTTGCTGGGATTTTGTTATGGGGCAATCGTATCCTATAGTATTTATGAACAGTTAGTCAGAGAAAAAAGTGAACATATGCCCAAAGGTATGATTTTAATATCGTCTCTTCCGCCGGGAGAACATTCCAAGGCAGAACGATTATTCGAAATGACCAATTTGAAAATTGTAAAGGCGTTATTGGGTATTTTTTCTTTTAATCCATTTGCTGCGTCAGATGATGAAATGGATGTATTAAAGACAATGCTTGAGATTGTAAATCCGGATGTGGCAAAAGAGTTGCGAAGCATGAATTTACTGCAGCTGATTTTGGCATTTTTATTTCCAAAATACAGGAAAGCCGCAAATTGTCAGACGGTGCTGCGCATCATGAGAGCAGACGGGCGCGTTATGTATGGATATAATGGGGAAAGAGACAGTATTCCGGTCCGAGTTCCGGTAATTGCGATACATGGAAAGAAAGATAATGTTGTGACCAGCGAGCATATGTACGGATGGAAGCAATTCTGTGACGGAGAGTTTCAGTTAAAGGAAGTAAATGGTGGACATTTGATGCTGTTTGACGAGGATACGGATTTTGTGCCGGTGTTGCGTGAGTCAATTGCCGGACTACAAGAAGAATAGAAAGAAAGGAAGATTGGCCAAATGTTATTTGGGGAGAAACAGACGAAAAGAAGTGCAGTTGAAAAAGAAGTAAAGAAAATAATAAAAGGAATCATGAAGTCATATGAAAAAGAAGAAATGGGAGAAGTGGAGGAGGCGTTCTTTGAACAGATTGATTCCCTGAGAATTATTGAATTAATTGTATTAACAGAGAAGAAATTTAAAATTGAAATTCCAACAGAACAGTTGGCACAACTGAATGATCAGAAGCTGGACACCTTTATTGATTTAATCCTACAGACTATGAAGGGAGATGTAAACGATGGAAGTGAAACGAATCCTACTGCCTCATCAGTATTATTATCCTAACATGAATCTGCTGAAAAATCGTTCGGGAGAAAAAATAGAGGGGGAATTTTATCAGACACTTTTGCAGGCAGATTCAAATCAGATGGCTACCATATATGTGCATGTGCCTTTCTGCAATTCCAAATGTGCTTTTTGCGGATTTGACAAGGAGTATGATTTGGCAGAAATGGATGCCTATGTCAAAAAGCTGTTAGAAGAAATGCATTACTACGCCGAGCTGATTGGAACAAAATATACAATTCAAAGCATTCATTTTGGTGGGGGAACACCTGCCCTGCTTCCGGCACATTTATTACAAAAAATATTGGATGAGATCAAAATTTCTTTTCAGCTTTCAAGTGAGGTTTCCATTGATATGGAAGGTTCGGCGACAACACTTCCAAGAGAAGACATGATTGCGTTTATTAAGGATAATAATCTGACACGTGTAAGCTTTGGAATACAGTCGTTTGACGCTAGAATACGAGAAGAACTTCAAATGAAGGCGACGCTGGAAGATGTTTTTCATACAATTGACATACTCAAAAAAAATAAAATCATCATGTACGCAGATATTCTCTACGGATACCCGCAGTTTTTTGATGAAAGCCTCTATGAGATTTTGATAAAGGATATTCAGACAGCAATTAATCAGGGCTTAGATGGCATTGAGTTGGGACAGATGTATCCGTTTAAAAATCAGTTAGAGTATATCGTGAAAAAAAGAAATCTAAGACTTCCTTCCGATGCTGAAATTATTGAAATGATTAAAGTGTCTACCAAAATGCTCAAAGAGGCCAGTTATAAACAGACCACCTATTCCGGTTTTACCAAGCAGGGAAAGATTATATTGGAAACCTCTTATTATGGAGGAATAGATAAGATGCCGGATTGCATTGCCATGGGGTCTGGAGCGTTTGGTTCTCTTAGGGGGTACAAATATAGAAATGGTTCTTATTCTGTTTATATGTCACAGGAAACACCCTGCTATAGCCAGGTAAAAAAATTAACACAGGAGCAGATTGAAAATAAAGAAATTGTGGGATTTCCCAAGGTCTTAGTGCTCAATAAGCAGTTGTTGGCTAAGCCTGCGGTCAACCGTAGGTTTCAGGAAAAATTTGACACCTTGATGGCGGAAGGATATATACGGGAAGATGAGTACGCCTACTATTTAACAGAAAAAGGAACCTATTACATTGACAATTTGTACTGGTTTTTATTGGAAGAGGAAGAAAAGAAAAGCATAAGAGAAGATATGACAATTTATGTAGCAGAATAGAAAGGCATGCAGCTATGAATTTATTTATTGGAGCTAGGAGAGTAACCGAAGAAGAGCAGAGAGCACTTATTGATAAGATGCGGAAAAAATTGCAGGAAATAGCCTTACAAGAGGGCGATATTCTGGTTTGCAAAGCGAAAACACAGTATGGAATTATCGCACAGTGGATGTGTTGTCAGGAATTGGGACTGATTCCTTTTTTTGTAGCACCGGACTATCCGGTAGAGAATAGTCGTTTTATGGAATATGCAGATGTAAGTTATCTGCTTAAGCTGGACGAACAGGAAACCATCCGTATAGAAAAACTAAGCCGGAAAACCGGTCCGCATCTAAATGTAAAACCGGGTTCGGTGATTCATATGACGTCTGCTACGAGCGGAAATCCTAAGTTCATTCTCAGAACAAAAGAACAATTAGATTTGGAAGTAAGCAGATACTGCAAACGACTGCAGTTAACGGAAAAAGATGTGATTATGTCGATAGCACCATTTTATCATGCATATGCGTTTCTGTGTCCGATGCTTGGAAGCATTTATACAAATGCTACACTTGTGCAGCCCGATGTGCTACTGCCAAGAAATGTAATTGAAATATGCCGGGAGCAGAAAGTGACCTGTTTGTATGGAGTCCCATTTTTCATAGAACAAATGGCAGATACAGATAAAAAATACCAGCTTTCGGAAGCGCTTCGCTATGTGATTTCTTCCGGGGAAAAGCTTACTGCAAAAACGGCACACAAATTTTATGATAGATTTGGAATTGGCTTAAATCAGCAGTATGGC
>CAKQVC010000159.1 GCA_934277655.1 uncultured Clostridia bacterium | reverse complement strand
ATCAGAGAGTGATCGACATGAACCAGACACGTAGCCAGGGGAAACTAATACTTGCAGAAAAATACGAAAAAAGTTAAAAAATATTTAAAAAAATGAAAAAATGTTCTTGAAACAAAGTGAATTATGTGTTACAATAATTCGTGTTCGAGTTTGAACAAAGACATTATATCAGAAAATAAACAATGCGAAAGCTTAATATACTAAAGGAGGTGCGGTAGATGTCAAGAAAATGTGAAATTTGCGGAAAAGGCCAGGTTTCTGGAAACAGTATTTCTCACTCCGTAAGACACACAAGAAGAAAATGGAACGCTAATATTCAGTCTGTAAGAATCGCTGAAGAAAACGGAACAGTCAGAAAAGCTAATGTATGTACTAGATGCATCAGATCTAACAAAGTAAACCGTGCCATTTAATGAAAGACTTATTTGAAGGACTCACGAAACGTGGGTCCTTCATTTTTTCATAAGCGTAAATCCGCATATGATCAGAATTAGCCCTAGGAGAATCAGCCATGCTTTCGGAGGGAGGAAAAACGCACAGATCGTGACTGCACCGAAAACCAGAAGCACAAAGCCGATATCCCGGGTTTCTTTACATAATTGCAAACATTTCTTTTTTCGTGGATGACAGTTATTACTCATATTCTACACTCCACTTTATTTTATGAATTAGAGTATGAATATGTGCTTGTTTATGGTAGAATAACAGTATCAAATTCGATTATGTTTTATTCTGATTTTAAAATAGCAAAAAGGATAGTGCAGGAAGGAGAAACGTGATGTCACTGGAAAAGAAAGAATCCTCAGGTACCATAAGACTCAATGATGCTGTTTTTGCGAAATTGGTAATCAAGGCGGTAAGCAGAGCTGATAACAAAGCCTTTTTTGCATCAGAAAAGGGGAAATTACTGAACGGAAGTAATCAGAAGATATCAACAGGAGATTTGATCCCACACCTTAAAATTTGGGAAGAGGGCGAAAATATCTGCCTGGAATTTTATATCATTAGCCAGTTTGGTGCCAGCATCAGCCAGTTGAGCCAGATCATTCTTGATTATCTGGTAGGAGAACTCCGGATTATGTTTCCGGATGGAAAAGGGCAGGTTGTTCTTCATATCGTCGGAGTGAAGTCAAAGAAGCTGGCGGAAAGAAATATTAGGATTGTGAGAGAATATGAACCTGCAAGATAGCGTTGCCAATCTGAAAGGGGTTGGAAAAAAAAGAGTAGAGATGCTCAAAAAACTGAATATCGAAACAGTGGAAGATCTGCTCTATTTCTTTCCGAGAAAATATGAAGACCGAAGGAAACCAGTTTTGATCAGTGAGGCACCATTAGGGAGAGATGTGCTTCTGTCAGTCAGAGTAGTAACCCGGCAGATTGGTGGCAATCCCTACAGCCGCAAGAGACTGCTTAAAGTACTTGCAGAAGACGACAGTGGAAGCGTGGAACTGCTTTTTTTTAATGGAAAATACCTTACAGATTACTTTAAGAACGGAAAAGAGCTGTCGCTGTTTGGAAGGCTGACCCAGAACAATGGCAGACTGCAGATGGCACATCCGGAATTCCATATGAAAGGCGACAAGAACGATGTGCGTGGGATTCTTCCGGTATACCCGCTGACAGAAGGCTTGAACCAGGCAAATATGCGCAGCTGGCAGCTAGCCGTTAAAGACACAGCAAGCCAGATCGAAGAATGGCTGCCGGAAAATATTTTGAAAGAATATAAACTGTGCAGTCCGTCATATGCAATTGAAAACATTCATTTTCCGGTGGGGGAGCATCAGGTTCTGGCAGGCAGATACCGCCTGATCTTCGAGGAACTTCTGGTTCTGCAGACCGGACTTTTTTATATAAAAAACGGAATGAGTGACAGGAAAAACGGTGCGGCAGCAGATGAATCCGTATCAGTAGAGCCGTTCCTTTCCAGGCTGCCTTTTGAACTGACGGAAGGACAAAGCCGATCATTCCGCCAGATTGAGCAGGATCTTGTGTCCAAGCGGCCGATGAACCGATTGGTGCAGGGCGATGTCGGCTCCGGAAAAACCGTGGTCGCAGAGCTTGCCATGTATAAAATGGTAAAAAGCGGATATCAGGCTGTTATGATGGCACCGACAGAACTCCTTGCCAAACAGCATCTTGCCACCTTGAAACGAGCATTCGAACCTTTCGGAATCCGGGTGGAACTTCTGTGCAGTAGTACGAAAACCAAGGAAAGAAGAGAAATCCTGGAAAATCTTCAAAACGGCAGTCTGCAGATCTTGGTAGGAACTCATGCAGTGATCCAGCCGGATGTTCTTTTTCATAATCTTGGTCTTGTTGTTACTGATGAGCAGCATCGTTTCGGTGTCAATCAGAGAGAGCTTCTGGCATCAAAGGGAGAAAACCCGAATGTACTGGTTATGACAGCTACCCCGATCCCACGGACGCTGGCTGTCATCCTGTATGGAGATCTGGATATTTCGGTTATTGATACACTTCCAGCAGGACGCAAGCCGATCCGGACGTTTCTTCGCTATGAAGATGCCCGGCCGAAGATTTATGATTTCGTAGAAGCACAGGTAAAAGAAGGCAGACAGGCTTATGTAGTCGCACCTCTGATTGAGGAGTCGGAAGTCATCGACTGCAGATCTGCAGAAGAAATTTATGAGGAGCTGAAACTGCGTTATCCAAACCTTCGCATCAGTCTGGTGCATGGGGCTATGAAGCAGCAGGAAAAAGATGCGGTCATGGAAGGGTTTGTTCAGGGACAGACGGATATTCTGGTATCCACAGTTGTGATCGAAGTCGGGATTGATGTGGGAAATGCCAGTGTCATGGTCATCGAAAACAGCGAGAGGTTCGGTCTGGCACAGTTGCATCAATTACGAGGACGAGTCGGAAGAGGTGCCAGCCAGTCTTACTGCATTTTAATATCCGGAAGTGATAGTAAAACGGCGCAGAAGCGGAATGAGATCATGTGCAGAACGGAAAATGGATTTGACATTGCAGAAGAAGACTTAAAACTGCGCGGACCGGGAGAACTTTTCGGCACACGGCAGCATGGTCTGCCGGAGTTGCACATCAGCGATCTTGTAAAAAATGCAGATATTCTGGATAAGGTCAGCGAAGCCGCAAAAAAGGTCATTGAGGAGGATCCGCAGCTGATCAAACCGGAAAACAGCATTTTAAAAATGAAAGTAAAAAGGATGTTCGGCGAAAAGATCCAGCTGAGACTTTGAAAATCACTGAAAACTCCGGCAAAAAGAAAAACGGAAACGAAAGATTTTGCACAGTGAAAAAAGACATCCGGCGGTCAATTGCCAGACGGGACCAATATCTCCAATTATTACATAACATAACCGGCGATGTTTCTGCCAAACTAGTAATGTAACAGGAGGTGAAAAAATGTCTTTACAAGATAAGATGAACACAAGTGCCAAGCCGGCATTAAAAAGTTTGAAAACCGAGGTAGCCAACGAACTTGGCTTATCCAACTATGAACAGGCAGACAAGGGCAACCTCACTGCCAGACAGAACGGGTATGTGGGCGGCTATATGACTAAGAAATTAGTTGAAATGGCTGAAAAACAGTTATCCGGTAAATAATAGGTACAATTAAAAACGTAAGAGAAGACCTTGCAGACACCTGCAAGGTCTTTTCCTGTAAAAAAAAGTGTGGTATAATGGTTCTATCGATTATAGATGCGGCGTTGCCGTGAGGTAAGAACCATTGAATCACGCGTGTGATAGATTTGGGGCGTGGTATAATGTTCTTGTCACAGCGACTGCGGAGCGGTAGCGAGCGCAGAGCTGATGAAAGACAGATGTCCGAGCGAAGGCGATTGGCGAGCTGAAAGCGCAGACAGAGCCGCTCAGCGACCGGACGAATGGTTCCTTGTCACAGCGATGAAGTCCTAGCCCGCTGATTGTCGAGGCAAAGCCGAAAACAGAAGCAAGGCAGGTCTCATGTCAGGAGTGCAGCACTTCAGTGCGTGGCACTCTACGGCCTGCGGAGCGGTAGCGAGCGCAGAGCTGATGGCAAAATAGATGGAAACAATATAAGTTAATATATATAAGAGAGGACAAACAACGAATGAGAATCATAACCGGAGATTTTAAAGGAAGACGGCTGGAAATGCCGGAAAACGATCAGATAAGACCAACGACAGAAAAAGTAAAAGAAGCAATTTTTTCCATGATTTCAGGCAATTTATACGATGCCGTCTGCGTAGATCTGTTCAGTGGAACAGGCAATCTTGGACTCGAAGCACTTTCCAGAGGTGCGGCGAAATGTTATTTCGGGGATAATTCCAGAGCCAGCATTGCTCTGACAAAACGGAACATCGAAATGTGCAGAGCACAGGAATGGTCCATAGTGATTCCAGGAGATTTTGAGAAAGTCCTGAATCGTCTGGCTGAGCGAGGAGAAAAAGTAGATGTTTTCTTTTTAGATCCTCCATATAAAGAAGGACTTTATGCGAAGTGTTTTCAGATGATCAGAGAACTGGATATTCTGGCTGATGAGGGAATTATCGTTGCAGAACATAATGAGAGAGATGTATTTGCGGATGAGATCGAAGGATTTGTTAAGTTGCGCGACCGTAATTACGGAACGATTGCCGTTACTATTTATGGTTGATAAAAGAAAGTCCATGTGATAGAATAAAGGGAAAGAATTTTAAGGCAGCTTTGGAGGCACAATGAAAACAAAAGCATTGTATGCAGGCTCTTTTGATCCACTTACACTTGGACATCTGGATATCATAGAAAGAGCAGCTAAAATATTTGATGAAGTAACGGTCGGCGTTGTAGTCAATCTTGAAAAAAAGTCGTTATTTACGTTTGAAGAGCGGATGGAGATGATCGGGAAAGTAACAGAACATCTTCCAAACGTGAAAGTAAGTATGTGTGATGGGCTGCTTGCAGATTATGTTAACAATAACAGGTTCAATGTTGTCGTAAGGGGGCTCAGAGGAATGGCTGATTTTGATTCGGAGCAGCAGATGGCAGAGCTTCATCGGCATTTATATAATGATAATGTAGAAACTGTTTTTTTAATTTCAGATTCAAGGCATGCATTTATCAGTTCTACCATGGCGAAACAGGTCATTTCGCTGGGAGGCGACGGAAGCATGCTGGTACCGCCGTATATTCTAGAAATCATGAAAGGGAGAAATAAAAAATAATGGAAGATACAATGAAAGTAATGGAGCTCCTGGAAGAGCTGGAGGACATTGTTGATGCAGCGACAAATGTACCACTTACAAGTAAGATCATGCTGGAAGCAGAAGATGTTTTCAATATTGTAAGAGAAATCAGGCTGGCACTCCCTGATGATGTTCAGCAGGCAAAATGGATCCGTGACGAAAGAGACCGGATCATTGCGGATGCAAAAGCAGAGTACGAAAGAATCATCCGTGAAGCAAAGAAACAGGCGGATTACCTGGTAGAAACCGATGATATAACCTTGAAGGCAACTAAGCTGGCACAGGAAATAATGGAGGATGCGGAACTTCATGCAAGGCTGTTAAAAATGAAGACTTATGACT
>CAKQVC010000158.1 GCA_934277655.1 uncultured Clostridia bacterium | reverse complement strand
CCAATGGAGAGATTGGAATGATATTGGCGGCAGGAAGCGTTATCGCTGTATTTTTGCAGCCGCTGATCGCAGATTTTGCAGACCGTTCGAAAAAAATATCACTGACAGGAGTAACAGAAATCTGTACGGTCATTTCCATGATCTTGTATGCAGGTCTATTCATCCTGAAACATCAATCGGCAGCCTTGTTTGTCTGTTATGCGCTGATCCTGGCATGGGTGATCACGCTGCAGCCGTTGCTGAATTCTTTATGTTTTCGCCTGGAAAGATCAGGTATCCACATTAATTTCGGAGTCTGCAGGAGTGTAGGCTCAATGGGGTATTCCATCCTTTGCTCTGTTCTGGGAACTTTGGTAGAAAACCATGGTGTGTCGGTTCTGCCGGCTGCCGGTGAACTGACTCTGGTGGCACTAC
Organism: uncultured Clostridia bacterium; assembly: GCA_934277655.1. Taxonomy (GTDB): domain Bacteria; phylum Bacillota; class Clostridia; order Peptostreptococcales; family Anaerovoracaceae; genus CAG-238. The sequence continues at coordinate 5,121 of CAKQVC010000158.1, read as the reverse complement.
TGATCGCACTGCTCTGTGTGAAACGTAATTTTGACAAAGCATGCAGACAGAATGGCATACCCGCAGAAAATGGCATAGAAGTGAAAACGGCAAGCACAAATGAAGCAAATAACACGGATGCGGAACCTGCAGAGTCCATTAATTTATCAGACTTTATCCGGGGCAATAAACTCTTTATTGTCATGCAGTTGGGGATTGCGGGAATCTTTTTCAGCAATGCAGTGCTGAATAATTTCATGCTGCAGGTTGTTTCCGGCGTAGGCGGAAACAGCGAGGACATGGGAAGAGTGTTGGGACTGATGGCATTTTTGGAAATCCCTGCGCTGATGCTTTTCGATAAGATTCACGATCGTTTTTCCTGTCAGACAATTCTGCGGTTTGCGTCTGTATGCTTTATCCTCAAGGTGGGTGCCATCTATCTGGCACAGAATATGATGGTTATTTATCTTGCTCATTTTTTGCAGCCGTTTAGTTTTGGCTTATTCCTGCCGGGAATCGTTGCCTTTACCAATGAAACTATGCGAAAAGGCGAGGCGGTCAAAGGACAGGCATGGTTTACGGTCATGACGACACTGGCCTCCGTGATTTCCTCCATTCTGGGAGGGATTATGCTGGATACAGCAGGCGATAAATTCATGCTGCTTGTAGCAACATTGGTAACCGCAGCCGGAGCGGCGGTCATTGTTCTTCTGGTCGGACAGATAAAAAAGAAATAGAGATATGGCTTTCTGAAAGCACGGACGAAAGAAAATATTTTTCGACGAAAGAAAACAGAGATAAAGACAGAGATCACTTCATACACTGGAAACAGTTGAAGTGATTTTTTTGTGGCTGAAATGACGAAAAGAAAGGGAACTTTTCAGTCAGCATCTTTTATATCAAGTATATCAAGCCGGAGGAAACAGGGTTATGAAGAAGTGGGCAGGAAAAAAGAAACTAGCAGTGGTGGCAGGGATGGCTTTTGTTGCTGTTTTATGTTGTGGTTTGTTTTTAGCAGAGCTGGTCTTTGGAGGAAGTGGGAGACCATTGTTCTTTCATGGGCAGACGATCGGAACAGAAGAGCAGGAAGAAAAAAGCAGACAGGTTAATGCCGCTGCTGACGGAAACTGGGGACTTTCTTTCCAGCAGGAAGGAAGTGCACCGGTGGGAAACGCCACGCCAGAGTATCTGGCTAAGTTCAATGCTTACTATATCGGCCCGGAGAACGAAAAAGAAAAATGTATTTATCTTACTTTTGACGCTGGTTATGAAAACGGTGTGACTGAGCAACTGCTGGATGTGTTGAAAGAGGAAAAAGTTCCGGCGGCATTTTTCGTTGTCGGGAATTTCATAGAGGAAAATCCGGAGATTGTCAAAAGAATGGAGGCAGAAGGCCACCTTGTCGGCAACCATACCATGCACCATCCGGATATGTCATCCATTGCAGAAAAAGAAGCTTTTCAGCAGGAATTGAACCAGCTGGAAGAAGCTTATAAAAAAGCTACGGGAAAACACATGAAAAAGTATTATCGGCCGCCACAGGGAAAATACAGTGAAAGCAACTTGAAACAGGCATCTGACATGGGCTACACCACTGTCTTTTGGAGTCTTGCGTATGTAGACTGGCTGCAGGATCAACAGCCAACCAGAGAAGAGGCACTGAATCTGCTGAATAAACGGATCCATCCGCAGGCGATCGTTCTGCTGCACAGCACTTCGAAAACCAACGGCAAGATCTTAAAGGAACTGATCGAAGGCTGGAAGGAGCAGGGATATGTGTTCCGCAGCGTCGAGGGACTGGGCACGCAGAAAATGTAGCAACTTCGCTCAGAGGCTATTTACTCAGCTGAAATTCCAGCTGTACCGGATTGTGATCGGAACAGCGGAACTGGGTGTCTACAACCCGGCATGCAGATACCGTTACATTATCGGAAACGATGAAGCCGTCCAGGGTTACCTGAAAGTTGGTTTCCGGATCCCATGGTGCATCCGCATTACGGCAGCTTGGTACTGGGTTTTCCGCATCAAAAGGAGCCTGCAGGCTGAAATGCTTCGGCAGGTTTTCTTTCTGGAAAGGCTGTGCCCAGGAATATTCTTCGCCGGAAACACCGAAGATTTCAGGGGAATTGCCTAGAAGGTCTTTGTTGAAATCACCTCCACAGATCACGTAATTTCCTTTTTTGTATTCTTTCGTGATGTCACTGTACAGCAGATCAAGCTGCTGATTGGCAATGGTCGGGTCTGTCGTATAAGCAGACAGATGGAGATTGATGAGCACCAGTTCTTTTCCATCAGATACAGGAATGCGGTTGATGACGTAGCAACGATCCAGGTCAAGAATCTTGGCAAAGTCGGTCTGGACCGGAAGGCTCCTGCGCAGGGCAGAGGATATCTGGTAATCAGAGAAAGTCATCAAACCGGAGCGGGATTTACCGTGGGGCGAGGTCAGTGGGTAAAAAAGATATGGCGAATCATAGTTCTGGGCGAAAGTCCAATATTTATCGTTATTTTTGTCCAGTACGTCTGCCAGCATCTGCCGCTCGTCCACCTGATAAGAACGGGTGGAGCCGATATCGGTTTCCTGCGCGATGGTAAAGTCAGAGTGGAAGTCATCCAAGGTAGAAGCAATGTCGTTCATATTGCTGATAACCGCTTCCTTACTGAACGCACGGGAGTATTTACCGCCGTCCATGAAGAAACTATACTGGTCGGTATAAGCACCGAAACCAATGTTCCAGGAAGTCAGCAGGAAATTTTTGGTGGATAAATCCTGAGAAGAAAGATTTTGCGGAGTGGCAGCAGGTGTTTGAACCTCCACGTCCAGGTTATCTTCAATGCGATGATAGCTGGTAAAAACATATGTCGCATAAGCTGCGAAAATAAGTATCAGGATCAGCAGGACAATGCCTGTGAGTTTTAAAAAATTTTTCATGAGTAAAGCCTCCTTAACAGGTGTATTTTATCATAGATTGTGTTAAAATGAAAGATACAAGACTAAAGGAGAGACTACATGTTCACACATTTACATGTTCATACCGAATACAGTCTGCTGGACGGAGCTGCCCGCATCACGGATGTGGTGGCAAGAGCCAAGGAACAGGGGATGGAAAGCCTGGCGATCACAGATCATGGGGTCATGTTCGGTGCGGTAGACTTTTATAAAGAATGTAAGAAGCAGGGAATCAAACCGATCATTGGATGCGAGGTCTATACGGCGGCACGCAAGCTTACGGATAAGGAAGCAGAAAAAGATAAATATCAGGGGCATCTTGTTCTCCTGGCAAAAAATGAGACGGGCTATAAAAATCTGATCAAGATCGTTTCCGAAGGCTTTATCCGGGGCTATTACTATAAGCCGCGTATCGACAAGGATGTACTGCGTGCACACAGCGAGGGCATCATTGCACTCAGCGGCTGTCTGGCAGGAAACATTCAGCGTGCACTTCTGATGCGTAATTATAGCGGCGCCAGAGAGGAAGCGGAAGCACTGCTGGATATTTTCGGACGAGGAAATTTTTATCTGGAACTGCAGGATCAGGGACTGGAGGAAGAGGCGGCGATTTATGAAAATATGCTGCGGCTTTCGAAGGAGCTGGACATTCCGGTAGTGGCGACCAATGACGTCCATTATGTCCGCAAGGAAGATGCTAAGGCACATGATGTTCTGCTGGCGATCCAGACGGCGACCACTTTGGATGACGAAAGCAGGATGCGGTTCCCAAACGATGAATTTTATCTGAAAAGCGAAGATGAAATGCGCAAAATCTTTGCACGGTGTCCTGAGGCTATCGAGAATACACAACGAATCGCTGAGGCTTGCAACTTCGATTTCAAGTTTGGCGAGTATCATCTACCGGAATTTCAAGCACCGGATGGGCTGACCAACGAAGATTATCTGAAAAAGCTTTGCAGGAAAGGCCTAGCAGAGAGGTATGGCGTGCTGTTTGAAGACATGCATCTGCTTCCATGGGACAAGCAGCCGATGGGTGCTGAGAAGGCACAGGTTCTGTGGGACAGACTGACTTATGAACTGAATACTATCATTTCCATGGGATATGTGGAATACTTCCTGATTGTATGGGATTTTATCAACTATGCGAAAGAAAACGGCATTATGGTTGGACCGGGAAGAGGTTCAGCGGCAGGTTCCATCGTGGCATACTGTTTGAAGATCACTGACATCGACCCGATCAAATACAACCTGATCTTTGAACGATTCCTCAATCCGGAACGTGTCAGTATGCCGGATATTGATATCGACTTCTGCTATGAAAGACGGCAGGAGGTCATCGACTATGTAACAAGAAAATACGGCGAAGGCAGGGTTTCGCAGATTATCACTTTCGGAACTATGAAAGCCAAGCAGGCTGTCCGGGATGTTGGCAGAGCACTTTCGGTCAGCTATGCCAAGACCGACCAGATTGCAAAGGCTATTCCCTTTGAACTGGGAATGACTATCGACAAGGCGCTTACGACCAGTCCGGAATTAAAAGCGATGTACGAATCCGATGGGGAAACCCGGGAAGTCATCGACATGTCCAAGGCGATCGAAGGCATGCCCCGTCATGCATCGACCCATGCGGCAGGGGTGGTAATTTCCAAAGCGCCGATCGACGAGTATGTACCGCTATATCTTTCTGATAAAGGTCCGGCAACCCAGTTTACCATGACGACCATTGAAGAACTGGGCTTGCTGAAAATGGACTTCCTGGGGCTGAGAAACTTGACAGTTATCCGAGACGCTCTGGAGATGATCGAGCAGAATCACGGTGTACATATTGAATTTAATAAAATGTCTTATGATGATCCGAAAGTCTACGAAATGATTTCGGCAGGAAATACCGGCGGTGTGTTCCAGCTGGAAAGCGGCGGGATGACCCAGTTTATGAAAAACCTGCGGCCAGGCTGTTTTGAAGATATTGTTGCAGGAATTGCACTTTACCGGCCGGGTCCGATGGATTCTATCCCGAAATATATTGAAAATAAAAAGAATCCGGACAAGATCCGTTATGTAGATCAGGCCCTTGCTCCGATCCTGGATGTAACCTATGGATGTCTGATCTACCAGGAACAGGTCATGCAGATCGTGCGCGACCTTGGCGGTTATGGTTATGGACGTTCCGACTTGGTGCGTCGTGCCAT
>CAKQVC010000157.1 GCA_934277655.1 uncultured Clostridia bacterium | reverse complement strand
CGCATCCATGGCAATGGAAATGCCATCAATAAAAACATGCGGCTCAATATTTTTTAAAGTAGGTTTCTGAATCTTAATTTTATGATTGACCGTTTTCTTCTCAGAACTGTAAATTCGATAGGTTTTGCTGTCCTTGATGACAATGTCCCCGCTTACTTTGCTGATGTCAATTTCCTTGTCAAATTTATTTGGAATGTCCAGATATTCTCCCTCAACGCCTTTTCCGTCTGCCGCATACGCCGTCATTCCTTCGATTCCGGCAAGCGGCATCATCGTGAATGCCACGCACAGCGTCAGCAGAATTGTCGAAATTCGCTTTCCCCTCTTCATCTCCTCCCCTCCTTCTTTTCCTTCATCAAACGTCCGTTTCGTTCATGGAGTCGTACGCAAAGCAATGTGAATACAACTGCCACAAGGAAAGAAATGACTGCAACCAGCACATAACCGCCTGTGCTTTCCGACAAAAGCGTCGCACCGTTCATTCCCTGCACTACTGCGCCTCCGCGACCTTCGCTCAGCTTCCCGATAATGCCTGCAAGGCAGCAGGAAAGCATCAGACACAACGTCGACATACCGCCGATAATCCTTTTCTCTCTTTTGCGAATCAGTCGGTCAGCTCTTTCCTTCGCACGGTCGACCCGTTCCTTTGTATCATACATAATGTATCCTCCTAACCCGAAATCGATTATTCCTTTTTCAGCCTTTACACGAGAGCGAAAGGCATTGATTTTCCTCCTATATCTATTTAGGTACAAAAAAACAAAAAAGTACGCACTCTTTTTTTGTTTTTTGCGTACATTTTTTTTGCCGGCGGGCTCGCCGTGGCGTCTTACATTTTACCGCGCGTTCTGTCCGCCGCGCATGACAAGCTTCTGAATCCCAAATCCAATCGCCAGCGTCAGAAGCGGAATGCAGTAGCCGATGAGCTGACACGTGCCGCCGACGCTGACCAGCAGATTATAGATCGCATGATAGATAATCGTCACGCAGAGAAGTCCCGGAATGCAGACATCCCGCAGAAGGCGATTCTTCCAGACGAAGCGAAGACCCTCCGAATAGGCACTTCCGCATACCACATGCATCGCTCCGGTTCCGAAGCCGCGAATCAACAGGAATACAATTTGTTCAGCTCCGTTTTCGGTCAGATAGCAAATATTTTCAAAGGTCGCAAAGCTCGCGGCAGTCAGAATCGCCGCAAGACGAAATTCTCCGGATTTCGGCTCGAAAACCATCATAAAAAACAGAAGCGGCAGGAGCTTCATAGTCTCCTCAACGACCGGCGCAATCTGCGTCGTTGCATTCATCAAGTCCGCCCCATAATAATGTGCGAAAAAAGTATTCAGATATGCGGAAAGCAGACATATCAGCATCCCCGCAAAGCAAAAGCCGAAAGCCGGCCGATATTTATGATCCATGCATAACATCGCAATCAAAAGCGGTGCCGCAATACATACGAAAACATTTTCGATATATGTCATCGTCCCACCGCCTTTCTTGTTGCCGGAAGCATGGCAAGGATGGAGGCCGACAGCATGAAGTCAAACCAAAAGTATGGGTTTGACAGAGTATCACTCACCCAAAAACACGAGCTCGTCCAAAGCGCATATTCGAGTGCGGTAAAACACAAAACCGTGATATGAAACGGTCTTAGGTCTGCCGGCTGCCCGACCGGTGCTGCCGTCCCTGAAGCGAAATCCGCATCTTCCTTCCCACGCGCCTTACCCCCGGCCTGCAAAACTGAGCTGCGGCGCGAAAACACCAGTCCACGAATCGAAAGCCAAGCCGCTGCCATCGTTCCCAGGCACATCAGCACATTAAAGAACACATCCCCGTAAGTAATATATAGAATAAACTGCGGCACACCGATAGCAGGCGCCAGCCACGATAATTTCGTCCGAAAGCGCAGTTCTTCTGCAGAAGGCAGAGTCATTTCCATCGTCAAAAGGAAGACATAGCTTGCAATCCATCCGAGCTCCGACACATAAAAAATCCGGGGCGTCACATCCAGAAGCAGCACATGCAGCGTCCAGTACAACGTCCCCAGTCCGTAAGTTCCGAAAAAGCAGGCAAGCAAAAAATACGGCTGCCGGCGGCTCTTTACAAGCAATGCCGCCGCCCCTGTGCATCCCGCCGCGCAGACGAGAAACTGCACCAGATAGTCCCAAAATTCAATCATATGTACCATGAGGTGACACCCTCCTTTTCCAAGGCTCTTCGCAAAGAATTTTTTCCGCGGTAAACAAGATCCGCAATCTGCTTTTCACTTTTTCGCATGACAGCGCCCGCCTCCGCATGGCGCATGCCCTCGAAATAAACTAAATAAAGCGCTTCCCGATAGTCAGGATTAAGCCCTTCCATGCAAAGCTGCAGGATTTGACTCCTCTCCGCTGTCTGTACAAGCGTCTCAACTAAAACATCGCTCTCCGGCTCCTTATCCAAATCTTCGAATCCGAAAGAGCGTTGTTTTCTTTTTTTCTGTAAGCAGCGAATGGCAAGATGCCGCGCTGATTTATAAAGATAAGCCCGAAAACCGCCGTCGCGAATCCTCGGTTTTTTCGCGATTAAATATGCGAAAGCCTCTATCATCAGATCTTCCGCCTCGTGTATGTCGTGAAGGTAGCCGTCGATGTACAGCGTCAGGCTGCTACCGTAGCGTTCCATCAAAAGAGCTAGGCCCTCGTCGTCCCCGTCCAAAAATCTGCGGTACAAAATTTCATCCTTCACCACCCGGCGATGCACCTCCCTTCCGTATCGTTTCGTGCGTGCGTACTTCGCACTGCACTCACACTCTGCAGATATTATACACCAACCATGGTACCTACGAAAACAGGAATTTTTGTTTCTTCGTCAATTATTGCATAAAGAAACGGTCTGTCGAGGCATAGCGTGTATTCATTCAAAGGCTGCGGCATCATGGAAGTCGCTTTGACAAACACGCCTGTCACCGCTGCAGCCTTCGTACCTTCACGATCCACTTCGATGAATGTTTTGTGAATCATGTCGCTGACAAACAGATTCTTACCGTCCGCCCTGCCCATTTTGCTGAGGTCTGCATCTGCAGAGCTGAAAACATCCTTAATTCCCATTTTCTTGAGTATGCTGACCATCGCATCCGTGGAATATTCGCTTTTAAAAGACGGCATCACCGCGTGTACGGCTGCCTCTTCCCCGGAATTCAGAAAATTCGCAAAACTCTCTCCGTCCATCTGTGCAAGATAGTCCTTCACGCTGACGCCTTCGTTTGGCAGAATCGCCACGAACTGATAGCCTGACCAGTATGTTTTCGTAAACCCTGTCGCCAGTTTATCGCTTAAATACGTATCTTCGGTCGAATACATCATGCTCATTTTCTTCTTTTTGCCGTTTTCGAGCATAAAGTTTTCCTTCTTTACCTGCGATTTCTCATACGGCTCTGTCCATTTATCCTGAAAAGCCACTGCATTCGCCAAAACCGTCATATCACTTGGATTCAAGCGGTCTACGAGCTTTTTTATCATGCCGCCGGTCTGTTTGTCAACCCATTTATTGATTTGGTTGACGGTGGAATTATCAAAATTTCCGCCCTTGATATCCGCATCGAACGACTTCTTCAAGAGCTTCTTGTAGCCGGAATCCGGTTTAAAGCCCGCCGTCTCGTTGTACCAGAATGCGTTTGCGATGCTAATCTTGGTTTTGCCGTCGGCACTCTTGCTCTCCTGCGCCGCTGACCATGCCTTAATCCATTCGTTCATGTCTTCCGTGTCCATGCCGAAGACTTTTTCCATCTGGCTCTTCGTATCGCCCACGGCTCCGTTTTCGACCATTCCCATTGCCATGATTACGGAAATCGGCGAAATCATCGAATTCTTCTTGCTGCTCGCAGCCTGTTTAAAAATTTCTATCGAAATGTTCTGCATTTTCTCGCTCCATAAATGTAGGAATCATATACGCTGTTCTGTCTGACACTTTTGTTCGGCACGATTCCCCGGTTGCCGTCACCAAGTTCATTCGTCGCCGGCGCATCGGAATCTTCCCCTATGCTTCCTGACTTACTGCCGCTTTCCGTCGCATCATCAATCCCATTCGCATCGCCGTTTTCCGCGGCAGATGTATCACCGTCTGAGGCGTCGTCATTCACAGCCGTGCCTGCGTTGTCGTCGTTCGCATTCGCAAATACGGACGGCGGCGTTTTATATATTGGTATTGATAATGACGGAAACGCTGTCGGCTTGAGTAAGATTGATGACGAATATACTCGTATTACTAACGGAATTCGTGACGCTATTCTTCCCGATGTGACGATGTTTGGGAAATACACTATTCAGGAAAACAAGGTCGTTCGCATTACAATCAGCGAGGGTACGAATAACTCTGTTTGCTGCTGCACTGCTTCCCACTGCTATCACGCAGTCATCGGCATATCTTACGAAGTGCAGCCCTCTTGCTTCCACTTCCTTGTCCAGTTCATTCAGCATGATATTGCTCAGTAGTGGGGAAAGGTTTCCTCCTTGCGGTGTTCCTTTCCTCGTTTCCTCATACCTTTCCTCTACCATAACTCCCGCATTTAGATATTTACGAATTAGGGATTCGGTATCGGGGTCTTGGATGAGTTTTCCCTCTAGTGTCATAAGCTTGTCCTGTGGCACATTGTCGAAGAATTTCTCAAGGTCAATATCCACCACATAGGTATATCCGTCATTAAAGTATTCCAGTAATTTCACAATCGCTTGCTGGGCTCTGCGTTTTGGTCTGAACCCATAGCTGTACTCGCTAAAATGCGGCTCAACTATTGGTGTCAGCTTTTGCACGATTGCCTGTTCAATGATTCTGTCTACTACCGTCGGTACTCCAAGATTTCGTACTCCCCCGTTTGGTTTCGGTATTTCTACTCTCCTCACCGGTTTGGGTTTGTACTTTCTCTTTCGGATTTTGTCTCGGATATCTACCCAGTTCTCTTTGAGATAATCGTCGATTTCACTTATTGTGATTCCGTCGATTCCGCTTGCCCCTTTATTGGCTTTTATCTTCCTATATGCAAGCATCATATTCTCTCTGCTGAGAATTTCCTCTAATAGTTGCGACATAGATTGTCTCCTTTCTTCGCTATGCTTCGCACCCTCTGATTCCTACCGCCTTTGGAGGCTTCACTTAGTTACGACTTTGCTATTACCCTCCTTGTCGGATATAGGTGCTTACTTTTACGAGTCGATTTGACTCTTGAATTGTTCAGCCCTTCGCTCCGTTTCCATTACAGAAACTTCTACACTACTATGGCTTCTGCTGAGGGTCTGCCCCAGCGAAGCGAGGGTACTTCTCACAGTTCGTTGTTACTACGGAGTTTTCCGCCTGTGAGACCTCACGGGATAAGCCATCAGTCTTTCCTCGTCTGCCTGCCTAATCTACCAGTATGAGTTACGTTTGCCTTTTGGACTTTGCGACGTTTAGCCCGCTTATCCGTCATACTAGCCTTGGTATTAGGTTTCTGTTCGTCAGGTTACGATTTCGCTATCCCTTCTTCTCGCCTGTACCTCACGATACAAACCTTGGGAGTCGCTATGAGG
>CAKQVC010000156.1 GCA_934277655.1 uncultured Clostridia bacterium | reverse complement strand
GAGCTATTCCACTAAAAGTAAAAGGAGCATTTCATTCACCTTTTATGAAAGCGGCAGCCGAGTCTTTTGTCGAAGAACTGAAAAAAACAGAAGTTAGGGAAAGAAATATTATACTTTATTCTAATATGACCGCCGGAGTCTATACAGATGATGTTGCAGGCTTACTTTCTAAGCAGATCTGCAGTCCCGTACAGTGGGAAAAGATTATCCATAATATGATTGACAACGGTGTTGAATTTTTCATCGAAATTGGTCCCGGCAAAACGCTTACCAATATGATTAAGAAAATCAGTACAGATGTTAGGACTGTAAACATTATCGAATATCTTGCGGAGGTGGAAAGATGTTAAAAGGAAAAACAGCAGTTGTAACTGGTGGTTCTCGTGGAATAGGAGAAGCAATCGTATATAAGTTGGCATCAATGGGTGCCAATGTAGCCGTCATTTATGCAGGTAATGTAACCGCTGCAGAGAAGGTTTGCGAAAAATGCAAGCAGGAATATCGCGTGGAAGCTAGATCTTATCAATGTAATGTTATTGATTTTTCTGAGACAAAGGAAACCGTAACCAAAATCAAAGCCGATTTTGGTGCAGCACATATCCTCGTTAATAATGCAGGCGTTACGCGAGATAGTCTGCTTGCTATGATGAGAGAAGAAGATTTTGATACGGTTTTGGACACTAACCTTAAAGGTTCTTTCAATATGATCCGTCATATGACAGGATTATTTATTCGGGCACGTGAAGGCAGTGTTATCAATATTACCTCGGTTGCCGGCATGATGGGCAACGCCGGACAATGCAATTACTCTGCTTCAAAAGCGGGCCTTATCGGACTTACAAAGTCTGTGGCAAAGGAACTTGCGCCGAAAGGCATTCGTTGTAATGCAGTTGCTCCTGGTTTTATCGCAACTGATATGACGGAAAATCAGACAGGCAATCCGCTTCTGAAGATGATTCCCCTTGGCAAGATGGGTAAAACAGATGATGTAGCGGAAGCAGTGGCATATCTTGCAACTGCAAAATACGTAACCGGCGAAATCCTCCGTGTTGATGGTGGTATTGCTATGTAAGGAGAAAAATTATGAGTGAAAACAGAAGAGTTGTTGTTACTGGTATCGGTGCAATTACCCCTTTGGGAAACAATGTTGCTGACACCTGGGAGAATATGAAAAACGGCAAAAACGGCATTGCTCCCATTACACTTTTTGATACAGAAAAATTTAAAGCGAAATTAGGTGCAGAAGTCAAAGATTTCAATCCTAAAGAGTACTTAGAGGTTAATGATATACTTCGTACTGATCGCTATGCTCAGTTTGCTGTAGCAGCCGCCCAGCAGGCAGTCGAGGAAAGCGGCATCGAGGGCATGGTTGACCCTGAACACTTTTCCGTTATTTTTGGTACTGGCATTGGAGGTATCGGTACTTTTGAAACTGAACATACCAAACTTATGGAAAAAGGACCCCGCCGTGTTTCCCCGTTGTTCATACCTATGATGATCAGCAACATGGCAACTAGCATGATTGCTATTCGACACGATTGCCGTGGATCAGCAATGCCTGCCGTTACAGCTTGTGCTTCTGGTTCCAATGCTATTGGTGAAGCCATGCGCCTTGTTCGTCATGGATATGCAGATGCTGTAATTACCGGTGGTGCAGAAGCTGCTATCGTACCTTCTGCTATCGCAGGATTTGTGAATATGCAGGCACTCTCCACTTCCGAAAATCCCAATGAGGCATCACTGCCTTTTGATAAGCGCAGAGGCGGTTTTGTTATCGGGGAAGGTGCAGTTGCACTGGTTCTTGAGGAATATGAACACGCAAAGGCACGTGGTGCAAAGATTTACGGTGAAATCTGTGGATATGGTTCCACTTGCGATGCGTACCATATTACTGCTCCTCATCCAGAAGCGCGCGGCGGCACGCAGGCAATGATGGATGCTATGAAGGAAGCAGGCTGTACAGACAATGACACCATTTATGTAAATGCACACGGAACAGGCACTCCGATGAACGATGTGATTGAGACTGTTGTTATCAAGAGAGCCCTTGGAGAAGATCACGCAAAGAGATCGTATGTAAGTTCTACAAAGTCTATGACTGGACATATGCTTGGTGTAGCGGGGGCGATTGAAGCACTAGCTTGCCTTTTTGTGCTGAACGATGGCATTATTCCTCCTACAATTAACTTGAACGAGCAAGATGAAAATTGTGATCTAAACTGTGTTCCGAATACTGCTGTTGAAGCAAAAATTACACTGGCACTCTCCAATTCTCTTGGATTTGGCGGTCATAATGCTTGCCTTGCTTTCAGAAAGGTGTAATCCGATGAAAGAAACAGATATTCGCAAATATGCCGAGCTGATGAAGGAACTTGGACTGACCGGGCTTGAAATCACAGACGAAAACAGTAAGGTCCGTTTGGAGCGTTCCCCTTCAGCTCCTGTAATGGAAACAATATATTCCGTTCCAGAATCCGCTGTTATAACACAGACATCTCAGGAACCGATAGATTACATCAGTGTAAAATCCCCTATCGTTGGCATATTTTATGCAGCTCCCGTAGAAAACGCCGCTCCGTATGTTTCTGTTGGGGATAACGTGACAAAGGGACAAACACTTTGTATTATAGAAGCAATGAAGCTGATGAACGAAATTTCTGCCGATGAAGACGGTGTTATTTCAGAGATCTGTGTTGCCAATGGACAGGTTGTAGAATACGGAACAGAGTTGTTCCGTATCAAGAGGTAAAATATGAATAAAGAAGAAATAATGAATATACTGCCTCACAGAGACAGTATGCTGCTCCTTGACGATGTACAAAACAGGGATAACACCGCTATCGGACATTATACTGTTCGTGGTGATGAGTTTTTTCTCAACGGACATTTTCCTGATAATCCTATCGTACCGGGTGTTATTCTCTGTGAGATGCTGGCTCAGTCAGCTTGTGTGCTGATGCAAAATGTAATGAGCGAAGGCAAATTACCTGTTTATACAGGACTTAACAACGTGAAATTCCGTTCGCCAGTCAAACCTGGCGATACTGTTGAAACAAAGTGCCACATCAAACGTGCAAAACATCCGTTTTACTTTGCTGAAGGAACTGCAGGAGTGGATGGACAAATTTGTGTATCTGCAGAATTTTCTTTTGCAATTATAGGAGCGTAAATATGTTTTCAAAAATATTAATTGCCAACCGTGGTGAGATTGCTGTCCGCATTATTCGAGCTTGCAAAGAAATGGGCATAGCGACGGTTGCTGTATATTCTGAGGCAGATAGAAATAGCCTTCATGTAGCACTTGCAGATCAAAGCTATTGTATCGGAGGGCCCGAGGCCTCCGAAAGCTATCTGAATGAAAATCAAATTATTAATACCGCTATTTTGGCGGGCGCACAGGCAATTCATCCCGGTTACGGATTTCTTTCTGAAAATGCACATTTTGCCCGTGCCTGCGTGAAGAACGGGTTGGTTTTCATCGGTCCCGACCCTGAAAGCATGGAACGCCTCAGTGATAAGGCAATTTTGAAAGAACTGATTCGATGTACAGGCCTGTCGGTCATTCCTGGAACAAAGGCAGTCATTTCTGTTGCAGAAGCAAAGATAGCAGCAGAAAAAATTGGATATCCAGTTATGTTAAAGGCCTGTGCAGGCGGCGGTGGACGAGGAATCCGTCTGATTCGTTCAGAAAATGAACTGGATGATGCCTACCATCAAGCTACAAGCGAAGCTATCAGTGCTTTTGGCGATGGCAGTGTATATCTTGAAAAATATATCTACCCCGCAAGGCATATTGAATTGCAGATTCTTGCCGATGAACACGGGAATGCGGTATGTCTCGGCGATCGTGATTGCTCTCTACAGAGAAGAAACCAAAAGTTGCTTGAGGAAACACCGTCTCCCGCTGTTAATGATGAACAACGTCAAAAAATTATCGAACTTGCGGTAGATGCTGTAAGGAAAATCGGTTATGTCGGTGCAGGAACGTTGGAATTTTTACTTGATCGTGAAGGCAACTTTTGGTTTATGGAAATGAATATACGACTACAGGTTGAGCATTGTGTGACGGAAATGCTGACAGGCTTTGATCTTGTGAAATGGCAAATTCGTATTGCAGCGGGTATTCCGCTGGGGTTTACGCAAAATGATGTGAGGCTGAAGGGTTCGGCAGTCGAATGTCGTATCAATGCTGGAAACTGTGGCACCTTAAAAATGCTTCATGTTCCCGGAGGACCATCGGTTCGTTTTGACACTTGTCTGGTTACGGGTACGTCTGTATCACCGTACTATGATTCACTTCTTGGCAAACTGATTGTGTATGCTAAAACCAGGGAAGAAACGCTCCGCAAAATGAGGGGGGCTCTCTGTGAATTGGTTATCGACGGCATACCGACAAACATCAAAGAACAACTGCAGATCGTGGAAGATGAACGCTTTACATCCGGCAATTATGATTTAAATTTTATGGAAAACAGGTGAAGAAATGGCACTACTCAATTTTTTAAAACCTAAAAATAAATTAGAAGAAGGCGGGCGAACCTCGGCTCCCATTCAGCGTGATGCCGGTGAGCCTGAGAAGAACTGTCCGAATTGCCATAAGGACATCCCGCTGAGTCGTCTTTGGGCAAATAATCTGGTCTGCCCGTGCGGTCACCACTTCCGCATGAAAGCACGTCAACGCATACAGATGATTGCTGACAAAGGAAGTTTTTACGAATTATATTCGAATATGAAAACTGACAATCCGCTGAACTTCCCCGGATACAGAGATAAGATTGAAACCGTTCGTGTGGCAAGCAGCGAGTATGAAGCAGTTGTGTGCGGTACTGCTACCATCGGCAAACAAAAATGTTGCCTGTTCGTTATGGAATCATATTTTATGATGGGAAGTATGGGCAGTGCCGTTGGTGAAAAAATAACTACACTGTTTGAATATGCTGTGCAACATCGGTTACCGGTTATTGGTTTTACAGTATCTGGTGGTGCACGCATGCAGGAAGGATTGTTGTCTCTGATGCAGATGGCGAAAACGAGTGCTGCAGTGAAGCGACATAGTGACGCAGGACTTTTATATATTGTAGTGCTTACTGATCCGACTACCGGTGGCGTTACGGCTAGCTTTGCTATGGAAGCGGATATTATTCTTGCCGAACCAGATGCAACTGTGGGATTTGCAGGTGCGAGAGTAATTGAGCAGACGACAAAGAGAGCTTTGCCCAAAGGATTCCAAAAGTCGGAATTTGTGCTGGAGCACGGATTCCTAGACAGTATTATTCCACGTTCCAACCAAAAGAACTATCTGACTGAGCTATTAAAAATGCACGATAGGAGGGCGATAATGTGAGCAAAGCAGCGTATGAACGAGTAAAGCTTGCCCGCGACAGCAAAAGGCCGACAGCTCTTGATTACATTAAAAACATTTTCAATGGATTTATCGAATTTCACGGAGACCGCCGTTATGCAGATGATCCTGCTATCGTAGGAGGCATTGCAAAACTGAACACCATTCCTGTGACGATAATTGCAATTGAGAAAGGCCATAC
>CAKQVC010000155.1 GCA_934277655.1 uncultured Clostridia bacterium | reverse complement strand
GGTCCGGAAATTCACATTCTGAAGCTTGAAATTCCACATATATTGCCTGAAAGAATGCTTATTTAAAATCTAACGGCTCCGGGTATTTTCCCATCAGTTCATGCAGCACGTTGCCATCAATATTGCCTCCGGAAAGGACCAGTGCAACGTTCTTTCCTCCGATTCGCTCCCTGAAATCCATTACAGCTGCTACTGTTGTGCAGCTTCCTGCTTCTACAATATATTTTTCTTCTCTTGCCATAAAGCTGACAGCCCTTCCGATGGTATCTTCCGAAACTGCAATAAAATCATCGACATAATCCTTTGCCATCTCATAGCTTAAAGCACCGATGCCGCCAATCAGGGAATCGCAGAGGGACTCTTCACATGGATATTCTTCATAGAATACCTCTTCTTCGTATGCCTTGATCATAGCCGGACACGCTTCCGTCTGCACACCGATAATCCGGATTTCCGGCTTGATAGCTTTCGCTGCGACCGCAATTCCCGTCATCAAAGCACCTCCGCCTATCGGAATCACGATCGTATCAATTTCGGGATTCTGTTCTAAGATCTCTATGCCGATGGTTCCCTGGCCTCCATAAATTTTCGGATCATCATAATAAGCATCAATATAGGTCATTCCATGGTCCTTGATATATTTCATGCCAAGAGCATGTGCCTCATCATAGTTTTTTCCCATAAGCATTGCTTCTGCTCCAAAATAGCGGATTTTATCAACCTTACTCTTTGGGGTTGTCTCTGGAACGATGACTTTTGCGTTTTGAATACCGAGCAGAGATGCTGCATAGCTGACAGAGCTTCCGTGGTTTCCGGACGAAATCGTTGCAATCCCTTTCGACCTTTCCTCTTCTGTAAGTGTCATCATTTTATTTAAGGCTCCGCGGATCTTAAAGCTCTTCGCACGCTGAAACGACTCCAGCTTAAAGTAATAATTTCTTTTCTCGTCTCCCAGATAAAAAGATTCCTCCAGCGGTGTCTTCCGAATATATGGCTGGATCCTCTCATACGCTTTTTTCACTTCTTCATAGTTAAAACTCATTTTTCCGCATCTCCTTATTTTCTGTGAACTCCCCATTGTCTAAAGCCAATGGCTTCCTGCTTCAAAAAAAGCACCGGGCCGGCTTATCTTCCAGATATTTCTGCACTCGTTCTCCGTCCGTTGCGAATTCTACCAGCCGTGTGCCGCGTTTAACATAAGCATCCGATCCGCATCCTGCCAGGATCAATACACAATTCCCCATGGCTTCGGCTTTATCCAAAGCAGCACGGACCGCCTCATCACGATCTGTAATGATCTGTGCCTTTTCCTTATGTGCAACATGTTCCAATATCTCATCACAGATTTTCTTTACATCCTCCTTGCCTGGATCACGCTCCGTAATGATGATAAAGTCCGCATTGGCATCCGCAATTTCCCCTGCTTCCTGTCTGCGGTTGAACGCTTTGCCGCCAACACATCCAAACACAAAACCTACTTTTCGATTCGGATAATGATGATGTACATAATCAAATAAAGCTTCATAGCTCATTTTATTATGTGCGCAATCCACGATAACCTCTACATTTCGATCCAGTGTATATGTCTCCATACGCCCCGCTACCCTGACATGCGCAAGCCCTTCTCGTATGGTTTCGGTGGGTACTCCAAGCTCCTTACAGATTGCAATTGCTGCCAGGGCATTACTTCCGTTGTAGCCGCCTCCGATATTGACATGGAAAGCTTCCTTTTTTCCCTCCAGCATAACCTCTACCACGATATATCCCGGTCCTTCCTGCACCGAAATCCCCTGCACATCTGCTTTGGCTTTTTCCGGCTCTTTAAACCCGAAAGTGACAACCTTTTCACAATTTGTCCGTGCTGCATCCAGTGCCCGAGGCAGATAGTTTTTATCCATATCCAGGTTGACACACGCAATTTTACTGCGATCAAAAATTTTCAATTTAGAAGTGAAATAGTCTTCCATATCGCTGTGCTCTGCCTCAGAGATATGATCTTCTGAAATATTCAGAAATCCGCAGACCTCATAATGCAGATCCTCTACACGGTCATATTTCAGTCCTTGTGAAGACACCTCCATTACCAGATAACGGCAGTCATTTTTTACACATCCATCCAGGATCCGATGCAATTCAATGGTCTCCGGCGTTGTCAGCTTGCGAGACTTTTCCTTGTGCATGCCGTCATAGGTATAAATCCCGGAGGAAAAACCGATTTCCCGTCCTCGATAAATATCAAGAATCGCTTTTATCATCGTTGCAGTAGTAGACTTTCCCTTCGTACCGGTCAATCCGATCAGCTGCAGCCCTTTATCCCAGCTGCGTCCAAAATAAAATGCAGAAATTTTCGAAATAGCCTTGCGTATATCTTCTGTAATCAGGCACGGCACATCTGCTCCCACATTCATATCTCGCTCTGCAACATAGCCGCACGCTCCCTTGTCCAGAGCATCTTGCAGATACTCAACTTTAAAATTAGCCCCTTTACACAAGAATAGAGTTCCCGGCGTTACCGTCAGTGAATTATAGGAAACGTCTGTAACTTCCTGCGCAAAATCTGCAGTCCCCTCATTATCCATCGTCAGCAGATTTTCTTCTGCCAACATTTTTTTATAATCAAAAATTGTTTTCATCGTTTTATTATCCTCTTTGATTTCGTTAATCATTACTTTTTTATTATAATGTTTCTCATGCAGTTTTTCAATCAGTAATCCCATGTTTCCTCGCAAAACATTTGCTCCGCAGTTTTTCCATATACGACGTTTTCTTTCTATGCTGATCCATCTTTATGATGCCCGCTTTACACTCCATGCCTGAGATTTTTAAATTTTTTATGCTCAAACAAAAAGACATGCAATTTTTCGTCTGAAATTTTGCATGCCTTTTTCGCCGCTATTTATGAGAATTCGCTTCCTGCGTAAGCTCCCGTATTGTCTCTTCCAGCAGCCTATTGATCCCCGTGAAGTTCATATTTGGCACATACATGCTTTCTACCTGCAGATGAAGTTCTTTCGCTTTTTTCAAGCACTCGACTGCCCTGTCCAGCAGAGCATCCAGTTCATCCTGCAGACATTCCAACAGTTCTCCATTTTGAGCAATTTCCACGCAATCCATGTAGTCGCTGATGTCAAGCAAAGTGATTTCCTGCACACGACCGTCCTCATCACAGATTTCCCATGGCTCGATATCATGGTACTCATTGACGGTCACAAAAGCAAGCTTTAACTGCGGGATAAGCAGATGATCGATTTTTTCATCCGGACCCAGACTGCAATAATATGCCTCCGTATCAAATCCTCGGTAAATAGCACCTTCCCTCAAAATCGTCATGAAACTGTTATTGCTGTAGCCAGTCGGTACATTGATGATATATATTTTCTCCATGTCTTCAAGAAGACTTGCCAGATAATCAACCACTCCGTTCGACGTAATTGCACTGGCAAAGAAATTCGAAACTTTGCCTGGCTGAATGGATATATCATAATTTCCATATTCCCTTGCTGAGATATCCGCGACGACTCTGTAAATTTCATTGTACTCTGCCGCCCTGTTATAGATTTCCTCCAGACTCCTGAAAACACTTTTCGCAGCATTCAAGTAATTATAGGCAACGCGATACCATCCGGAACAAGCTTCATTCAGATCAATGATTTCCTGCTTGTTAGTCGCAATTCCCGCCTCATTCCAATACTCGCCTAAATTCATGATCCGGTCCACAGCCCCTGGTGTCACAGGATCTGTCATGTGAGGACTCGTTCCGTCGATAAAGGCTATTTTTCTTTTTTTCAGGACGATACCATCTAAAGAATTTTCGTCAGCTGAGCAGTGCAGATAATCAATATCTTCGCCTCGCTCTGCCATTGCCGCTCCGATTTTTTTCATAAACGTGGATTTCCCCGTACCCGGTCCTCCTTTAATGCATATGATTTTATGTGCTTCCCGCTGACCAAGAATATATTTATAATAGGAATAGAATCCCAGCGGCGTGTTATTACCGGGAAAATAATGTCTTTCTATGGACAAATGTTCAGCCTCCTTTATAGAATATATTTTCATACTATGCAAAGCAGCTTATCCACGTACGTAGCGAAAAATCCAGGCATGCGTCTCCGAACATACCTGGATCTTAAAATTCTGTCTTTTTATTTGACGTTTTCTTTATACGTCCGTTTTATCCGTATAATCTTCAATCTTTTCGTCCTGCAAAATATTTCCTTCCGGCTTGTTTTCATCGTCAGGCTTTGTTTCTGTCTCTACGTTGCTTATGGTATCTGCCGATGCTTCGTTTGCCGTTTCAGGTGCCTCAAATCCCGTATCTGCCGTTCGTGCTGCATCTGCAGCTTCTTCTGTCTGTTCATCAACGGAATAACTTGCGTTTACAACCCGGTCAGATTCCATTCTGCTGTCGCTTCCGACTACAACCAATCTCTGGGTTGCCAGTTCATAAAACGCCGTATTAGCAGTCTCTACATAAACAGAAACAAGGAACAATGGAATTGATGCAAGGAACGCGATGATCGCCGCAAGGACACCATCTCCATCAAAGATATTGAGGATAATTCCTGTTGGAATCGCCGCAAGAATATACCATCCGATAAAGGATAAATGCAAGCAGAAAAATCTTGCCTTATTTCCCATCATCAGGCGTTTGCTTTCTTCTATACATTCATTGGCACTATATTCCGGATGATCAGCCATTACGAAAAACGTCTGGCTGTACCGGATAGCTGCAATAATTCCAGGAACCACAAGAAGCATGCTCCATAAAAAGATTTTAATTCCCATGATCAGTGCTGCCAGCAAGGCTTTTCCGAAAGAACTGAATCCATCAAAAATAAGCGTATTGTCGGTCTTTTTACTTCTGAAAAAGGTAAGCATGAAAATTGCAAGTCCTAAAGAAAAGGCACCGGATGTGAACAGATCATAGATGTTTCCACCATATCCGATCTGCTGTGTTATAGAAGAACCTACACCATAATATTCAATCGGCAGGTCATAATCATAATAAAAAAAGGTATCAAGCAGCTGCGAAACCCCACTTGTCAGCAGACTGTAGATAAAGATCCCAAGAAAAACAGGTTTCCAATATCCTGCAAGTGCATTTCTTGCAATTTCCCTGATCTTGCTCGATGGTTCTGAAATAATGTGATAATCCATAAGTACTCCCTTCACTACTATATATGTTTTCCCTATTAAATAATTTTAGCATTATTTTATTACAGAAGCAAGAGTTCTTTGTTAAAAACAATGGAAATCCTATATACTCAGCCATTCCTCCTGTCTTTCCCTTTTTCGTTTGTCAAGATTCTCTTCACGCTGTGCAGATTACTTTAATCTCATTTTCTTTATGAACATAAAAAAGTACAATATTTTATCGTTAATTTTATCACATCTTCTTGCAGAAAGCTGTAAAAAATGTTACAATTTTATTGATGATTATTTATCAGAAAGGAATTTGTTACTATGTATCAGACAATCAAATATGAAGTTAAAGAAAAAATAGGCTATGTTACCATTAACAGGCCGGAAGCGTTAAATGCACTGAATTCAACTGTTTTAGAAG
>CAKQVC010000154.1 GCA_934277655.1 uncultured Clostridia bacterium | reverse complement strand
TTCTGCAGGAAGAATGCGATAAAATCGGCATTACCTTAAACAAGAACTGCGTTCCTTGCGAAAAACGTTCTCCGAAGGAAACTTCCGGCGTAAGAATCGGTACAGCACCGATGACCACCAGAGGTTATAAGGAAGAGGACTTCGTTAAAGTTGTTCACAGAATCGACGAACTGGTAAAAAGGCTCAGAGAAGAATATAAAGACAAATAGGCGATTGGTTTACACCTGACAGGAAATTTCAGCAATCATTTGTTTGGAAAACCGGTGTAGCAATGAGTAAATGAGTAAAAAAGTGTGCATGATGAAATCAAAAATTTCTCTGCACACTTTTGTTATCTTCCACCTAATATCGCATAGCGGTATTTTCTACATAATGAAAAGACTTGAGAACTTTTCAGTCTTCTTCGAGTGGTACATAAAAATTCTGAGAATAGTCAATTTCAGCCTGCCGGGCGGTTTCCTTTATGGCTGCAGTATGGCCGGTCAGTGCGGCAAACGGCATAAACTGAGCGGCACGGTCTTTTAGCGGCATAGGGGGATGCTTTTGGGAAACTGGATGAGGCATGTACAGCATATCTTTGTATTTTTCTATATCACAGTCGTTTGCGGGGAAAAAATCAGAACGAAAAGTGCCGGGCTGTTTCTGCGGTTGCTTATGGGATGTTTTTTTCATGCTTTATGTCCTCCAATTTGTTTGTTGCGTTCGATGGCAGTTGCACCATCCTCTAGATCAATAGCTGTCAGAATCGCATTCTTTCCAAATTTTTCTCTTATTTTTAACATGGCATCCTGCATCTGCCGTTCTCCTTTTAATGCTTCATCTGTGTAAGCAGAAGCAGATGAGAAACCGCCTGTAGTTTCCTGCTGCAGACTGGAAACTGTAGCACTGGTGTTGCTTCTGCCGGGAAAGGATGTCGGATTTACAGAATCAGATGCACCGGAAGATGATTCCGCTGTTAAAAAGCCAGGAAAGTCTGCAAACATGGAAATCTGCTGACCACTGCTTTTCGCAGCGGAAGAGTCTTCCTGCAGAAGATGGCAGGCTGCGATCGTAAGCCGCCGGATCTTTAACTGAGAATTTACGGCACTATCATAAAATGCAAGAACATGATCCAATATCAAGCAGGTGGATGAAGTGTACTGTTCAAGATTGACAGTGCCGTGTGTATGCTTGGGAATCTTCCTGCCATAGCGGTCCGTTACGATGTCTTCGGTATACTGACCGTCTGCAAGATTTTCAATATCATATCCGACTGTTAAAACGATCTGATCTGTAACAAGACCTTTCGAAACTAAGTCAAGAGAAAGTTGCTGCAGCATTTCCTGTACGACGATACGTGCTTTCTCGCAAGAATAGGGGCATTGGAGAACCTGACCGGAACTGATGCTGCTGGACTGCGGTTCGTACTGACGGATATCTGCAATGGTGCAGGACTCCCATCCCCAGGCATGGTCGATCAGAAGCTGAGCATTCACACCGAACATTTTGTAGAGCAGGTCTTCGTTATAAAAATCGGATAGTTTCCCGATGGAACAGAGGGCAATATCCCCCATCGTATGGAGACCTGCTTTTTCCAGCTTTTCGGCGTAGCCACGCCCGACACGCCAAAAATCCGTAAGAGGTCTGTGGCTCCAGAGTTGCTTCCGATAGGAAAGTTCGTCCAGTTGGGCAATGCGGACACCGTTTTCGTCTGCAGGAACATGTTTGGCTTCAATGTCCATAGCAATCTTTGCAAGGTATAAATTTGTACCGATGCCGGCAGCGGCAGTAATTCCGGTTGTTTCATAGACATCACAGATCATGCGGGACGCCAGCTGTTGAGGTGTCATGTTATAAGCAGTCAGATAATCCGTTACATCCATAAAAACTTCATCGATAGAATACACATGGATATCGTCTGCAGCGATATATTTCAGGTAGACGTTGTAAATTTTGGAACTGTACTGAATATATAGGGCCATCCGTGGAACTGCAGCGATAAAGTCAAGAGAAAAATCTGGGCGAGAAGCCAGTTCATCTGCATTTACAGAGCTGCCGCTGAATGCTTCTCCGTGTAGCCGTGACAAGCGCAGTGCATTGACTTCACGTACCTTCTGATTGACCTCGAACAGACGGGCACGACCCGGAATTCCATAAGCCTTCAAACTGGGGGAAACTGCCAGGCAGATTGTTTTTTCCGTCCGGGATGCGTCGGCAACAACAAGATTGGTTGTCAGAGGATCCAGCCCCCGTTCATAGCACTCTACCGAAGCATAAAAAGATTTCAGATCAATTGCAATATAGACTCTGTCTTTTTTTGGTGCATCCGAAGTTGTCAAAGCATACACTTCCTTTCTACTACAATATATTTATGGTTAACATTCCTTACTGCCAGTAAGGAATTATCCATCTTGTTGCTTAAGCTATAAATATTACAGTAACAGCTAAATGTTCAACCAAACAAGAACAAATGTTCTAAAAGATATTTTATCAGAGAAATGCTTCAAACACAAGGTGGAAAAAATTTTATTTTTTACTTCGGCTTTTAATAATTTTTTAATTTAACCCTGTTATAGTATAACCATCAAAAGGAAAGAAAGCCGGTCTGATAGACCGGATGACTGATCGAAGGAGGTATTTATCATGAAAAAGAACTTATGGAAAAAGGCAGGAGCAGGGATCCTTAGTGCGGCATTGGTTTTAACGATTTGTCCATTGGCTGAAAAGGGATTTGCCGCAACCGGACAGAACACAGCAGGTCTTTATGCTTATGAAAATCAGACGTTGGAGACCGTCGGAGGGCTGAGAACAGCTGCTCGTGATGACGATGAAATTACATTGACCTGGAATGGCGTCAGCGGTGCAGATGGATATGAAATCTACCAGTACTCCAAAACATCCGGAACCTGGGCATTAAAAGAAAGAACAACGAAAACCCGCTGCGAAATCGAAGATCTTACAGAAGGCAGAGTGTATACATTTAAGGTAAGAGCCTACAGAAAAAGCAGCTGGGGAGCAGACATTTATGGAAACTTCTCCGATAACTTCAGTACAGCAACGGAAGCAGAAGATGTGGACGATCTGCGTACAACCGGAAAAACGACCACATCTATTACGTTAAAATGGGACAGTGCAAAAGGTGCAGACGGTTACCAGCTTTACCGCAGAAGTACTTCCGGCAGCCAGTGGATCCGGATTGCAGATACAACCAAAACTTCTTACACTGTTACGGGACTTTCCAGTGGAAAGCAGTACCGTTTCAAAGTCAGAGCTTATCATGAGGCTTTAGGATACCGCTATTACAGCGATTTTGAGTACCTGAAAACAAAAACGAGGGGTGTCGCTGCAGATACATCTGGAAACTCTTCAGGATTTATAACAAAAGCAGAAGCTAAATCAATCGCTTTAAAGAGAGCGGGAGTCAGTGCGGCACAGGCAACCTTCACAAAGGTTGAAAAAGACAGAGAAGACGGCGTTTATGTGTACGAAATTGAGTTTGAGGCAGGAGATTATGAATACGATGTCGAAGTGAATGCAAGAACCGGTAACATCCGCGATTATGAAAAAGAATCCATCTGGGATTAAAAGCGGCACGAGCAAGCCAGTATTTGATTGATACAGCAATCGGATCGACATGCAGTTGGAAACAGAATTTTGAATTATAAAAAAGAAGAAGGGAAATTTGGAAAAGCCGGATCGTAAAAAATCCGGCTTTTCTTTCAAAACAGCATGGAAAACTTTCCTGCTAACAGAATCTTATCTGAAACAGGCAGACCGGCAGGCGAGGTACCAGTTACAATAAATCTGATGTTTTTATGAAAAATTAAGCCGCAGACTTGGCTTTTTTTCTTTTTTGTGATATAGTTTACCTTGTATGAATATGTGTAAAACACATTTCAGGAGGAACGAAAAATGAGAATGATTTTAGACGGAATGGGCGGAGACCTTGCACCGGCTTCTGTAGTAGAAGGAGCAGTTCTTGCCCTGAAAGAAATGGAACACGAAATCGTGTTTGTCGGACAGAAAGAATTAATTGAACAGGAATTAAAAAAATATACTTATGATAAAAACAGAATTTCCATTGTAGATGCCAGAGAAGTGATTTCAAACGACGAAGCCCCGGTAAGGGCCGTCCGTTCCAAGAAAGATTCTTCAATCGTAAAAGGGATCAATATGGTCAAAAGCGGCGAAGGCGACATTTTTATTTCAGCAGGAAGCACAGGAGCACTGCTTTCTGGTGGCCTTTTCATCTTGGGAAGGATCCAGGGGATTGACCGGCCGGCACTGGCATCCATTTATCCGATCGTAGGAGGAAAACCATCCTTACTTGTAGACGCAGGTGCAAATGCAGAATGTAAACCAAACAATCTGCTGGAATTCGGCATTATGGGAAGCATCTATATGGAAAAGGTGATCGGCAGGGAAAATCCGAAAGTCGGGCTTGTTAATATTGGCACGGAAGCAAAAAAAGGTTCCACGCTGACCAAGGCAACCTATGAACTTCTGGAGCACAGTCATCTTAATTTTATCGGAAACGTGGAAGCAAGAGAAGTTCCGAAGGGAGCCTGCGATGTCATTGTGACAGACGGATTTACCGGAAATGTTGTCCTGAAACTGACAGAAGGACTGGCATGGAATATCCTTCAGGTTCTGAAACAGAAATTCACAGACGGTATCAGAGCGAAATTGGGATCTATGCTTCTGCTGAATAAACTAGGAGGGCTAAAAAAAGAATTTGACTATTCCGAGTATGGCGGTGCACCGATTCTTGGTGTAAAAGGTCCTATTGTGAAAATGCACGGCTCTTCCAATGCAAATGCCGTAAAAAATACGATTTTGAAGGGTATTTCGTATGTGGATGGAAACGTAGTCGGAACAATCCAGAATTCAGTACTTGAAATTGAGGAGATTACATTAAGTGAACATTAGAGAGTTCGAGGATAAGATCGGATATAAATTCCAAAAACGGGAACTGCTGGAGAGGGCGTTGACACACAGTTCCTATAATCGAAAAAAGAATACGAAACATCAGGACAATGAACGAATGGAGTTCCTGGGAGATGCATTTCTGGATGCGATCATCAGCGTCCAGCTGTTTGCACGCATGTCAGATGTGACAGAGGGGAAGCTGACAAAGACACGGGCTCTGATCGTGTGTGAAAAGGCACTTGCGGAAGTAGCACACAACTATAACCTGGGAAAATATATAAATCTCGGGCATGGAGAGGACAGCGCAGGTGGAAGAGAAAAAGATTCCATTCTGGCCGATGCGATGGAAGCCGTTATCGGAGGGATTTTTCTTGACGGAGGCTATGAAGAAGCAGAACAATTTGTGACGCATGCATTTTCTGAAATCATAGAAAGAGCAGTAACCGGCAAGATTTTTTCTGACTATAAATCTGAAGTCCAGGAGGTGTTGCAGAGCAAAGGAACTCCGGTCTTTATCTCCTATATCATCGACAGAGAAGAAGGTCCGGCACACGATAAGACGTTTTATGTCCATCTTGAATGCGGTGGAAAGATCATGGGTCGTGGAGCAGGCAAAAGTAAAAAGGAAGCTGAGCAGAAGGCCGCAAAACAGGCGCTGGAAACTTTAAGAGGAGTAA
>CAKQVC010000153.1 GCA_934277655.1 uncultured Clostridia bacterium | reverse complement strand
GAGAATGCCTGGATCTTGAAATTGCGACGGAAGAGGACATTAAGAAGTTCTTTGACAGTCGTGAGAAGGTTTTTGCTAAGATGAAGGATCTGACCTGTGGAATCGGGGCAGAACTACTCAAAACCGCAGATTTTGAAAACAGTGATGCCTTTATTCAATACATTAGGGAAAAACATTTTGCGACGATCGAGGACGTGATTGAAAACCATCCTGATGTTGCAAAAATGTATCCATATTCCGTTAACACCATGCGGATGATCACATTAGTAGACGCTAAAGGCGAGCCGCATCTGCTTTATTCTGTATTTAAAATGGGAAGAGACGGCAGAGTTGTTGATAACTATGGTGTTCATGGACCGGTAGATCTGGAAACGGGCGAGTTCCTTTATCCGGCACATTCCGGAGACACGACAGCCGGCAAACATTACACCGAGCATCCAAACACGCATCAGCCGCTCCTTGGATATAAAGTTCCTTACATGAAAGAAGCAGTTGAAATGGTCAAGAAGGCAGCTCTGGTTGTGCCGCAGATGCGCTATATCGGCTGGGACGTTGCCATTACTCCAAACGGACCTGCGATCATTGAGGGAAACAATTACTGTGCACATGATTTCTGGCAGCTTCCGGGACAGACACCGGGAGGAATTGGGATTATGCCGACGATAAAAAAAATCGCACCAGAATTTAAGTACTAAAAATAATGAATATAATAACAATCGGAGATGAATAGAGGAAATGGGTAAACTTAGATATTTTATTGCTTTATGGGCAGCGAAACTGTCGATTGTCGCATTGAAGATCACGAGACATAACGGAACGAATTTTCCCGGAGTGCTGGCACTGAAAATCTGCCCGCAGTTTCTGAAATATGCGGATAAGCCAAAAAAAATCATTGCCGTAACCGGAACAAACGGTAAAACAACCGTATCCAACATGGTACTGGATATGTTGACGATGGACGGCAATCAGGTTCTGAATAACAAGATGGGATCCAATATCAATTCAGGCATTGCATCGTCCCTGATTTATGGAGCAAATCTGTTCGGAAAGTGTAAGTATAAAATCGGGCTTTTTGAGGTGGATGAACGTTCCGCACTGCGGGTCTATCCATACATGAAACCGGACTATATGCTGGTCACAAACCTTTCCCGTGACTCCATCATGCGAAATGGACATCCGGAATACATTGCAGACATTCTGACCCGTTATATCCCGAAAGAAACCAGACTGATCCTGAATGCGGATGATCTGATTTCCTGCAGAATTGCACCTGAAAACAGCCGTGTTTATTTTGGGATTGACCGGATGGATACAGATATTGACAAATGTATCAATCTGATCAACGATCTGCAGATTTGTCCGGAATGTCACAGCAGGCTGGCATACGAATATGTGAGATACAATCATATTGGCAAGGCATATTGTCCGCATTGCGGATTTAAAGCTCCGGATTATGACTATGAAGGCATGGATGTGGACACAGAGAACATGACCATTACGGTCAAGGATAAGAATGGCATCGGACATTACAGACTGCTGAATGAAAGCGTCTTTAATATCTACAATGTAGTATCAGCAGTAGCACTGCTGCGTGAAATGGGATACAGCCATGAGCAGATTGAAGGGTTCTTCAGCAAGCTGAACATTGTGGGAACACGTTTTGACGAGGAAAGATTCGGATCCCGAACCTTGTTCCGCTTATTGGCAAAAGAAAAGAATGCGTTCGCAACGACAAGGGTGTTTGACTATATCGGCGGACTGCCGGGCGATAAAGAAATCATACTGATGAACAGTTGTCAGGGGGATATGAAGCATTGGTCTGAAAATACCTGCTGGCTGTACGACTGTGATTTTGAATTTCTCAATCACGATAATATAAAGAATATTATCCTCTGTGGACCGAGAAGGTATGACCACAAACTCCGTCTGCTTCTGGCAGGTGTGCCGGAGGAAAAGCTTTCCTTTGCAGAGAAAGAAACGGATGCACCATCGCAACTGAAGCTTTTTGAAAATGACAATATCTATGTTCTCTACGGAACGGATTCTATTGTACTTGGAAAAAAAGTCGGCGATATGGTAAAGACTATGCTGATGGAAAAAAACAACGGAGAAGGAGGGGAAAGATAGGATGAAGATCGAAGTTTTATATCCGGAGATTGCCAATCTGTATGGCGACCTTGAAAATATCAGTTATCTGAAACGATCCTGCCCGGAGATCGAAGTTGTAGAAACCCATCTTTCGGAAGAGCCTCTGTTTGTTTCAGAAAAACCGGATCTTGTCTATATGGGAACCATGACAGAAAGTGCACAGCTTCTGGTCATTGAAGAACTGAATAAATATAAAGAGGCACTGAAAGCCTGCATCGAAGATGGTACCTTCTTTCTGATTACCGGAAACGCATTGGAAGTGTTTGGAGAGAGGATTGAGGATAAAAACGGAACACAGTCAGAATGTCTGGGGCTTTTTCCGACAACGGCCAAACGGGACATGATGCATCGTTTTAATTCCTTGTATCTTGGCAGCTTTAGGGATGGAAGCAGTGAGGGCAGTGCGTCAGAAGATGCGGTAAAAATGCAGGAAATGACGATCGTGGGTTACAAGAGCCAGTTTACCCATTCTTACATCAACGGAGAAAACCAGACGTTTACATCCGTATTTGAGTCAAAGCGTGGACCGGGACTGAATCCTGACATAACCGGAGAAGGAATCCGCAAAAATAATTTCATTGCGACTTACATTATTGGACCGATTCTGGTGCTGAATCCACCATTTGCAAAATGGGTTCTTTCGCAGATGGGTGTGAAACATCCGGAACTGGCATTTGAAGAGGCTGCCATAAAAGCCTACGATGTACGGGTGGCAGAATACAGCAATCCTGACACTGGATTCTATTATTAGGCAGTTAGAAGCATACGGCAGACTTCCGACTGTGCAGTTGCTGGATCTGGGAGAAAAATCAGAGAGCGTATCTGCGATACCGGAAAGAAAAATTTATAAAAAATAAAAATCGACTGCATATCTGAAATAAAAAAGAAAACAGTCGATTTTTGTTAATTTTTGATTGATTTTTCTGCTATGTTGCTATACCGGAACTATTTTGCCGAAGTTCTTGATCCGGAGGATCCCGATGTTCATTGGTTTATCATACATCGTTGTATACCAGTTATACCGGAATACAGAGTTCAGTTCCTACCAGCAGATTATACGGATCGATATCCGGGTTGGCACGCATTAAGGCATCCAGCGTTATGTTGTGCATCTTAGCAATTAAGTAAAGAGTATCTCCTGCTTTGACAGTATGTTTTTTCTCGCAGGGTTCCGGCGCGGACGGCAGTTGATCTTCTGTTCCTGGAATGCAGAGCCTGGTTCCGATCTGGAGGTTATAGGGATTGTCAATTTCGTTTACCTTCATAAGAAGACTGACCGGCAGATCATATTTTTCTGCGATCGAATAAAGCGTATCACCCTCGTTTACTGTATAGACATCAATACAGTAGAGACAAGTATTCATGACGGATTCACCTTCCTTTTGTTATTATTCCGAAAATATCGCTGTGAGATATTTTCGGAATACTGACAACAGCGTCTTGTAGCCCCAATCTCATAATCTCATAGTATATATATATTTTGTAAAAGGTAAAAATGTGCATATTTTCGGGTTGTTCAATATGTGAAAAATATGGTATAATAACTGAATACCTATGTAGAAAGGAATTTTGACAATGAGAGAGAAAATCTCGAACTTTTTTAGAAATATCAATCCGGTTATTTTAGTTTTACTGTTTATCATGCTGGCAGAATCCATTATGGAAAACAACATGTCCGTTGGACAGTGGTTTTATACCAAGCTGCTGATTCTGCCAGGAATCATCATCGGACTTTCTTTCCACGAAGCCGCACATGCCTGGATTTCTTACAAGTTGGGAGATCCAACACCGAAGCTGCAGGGAAGGGTAACGCTGAATCCGTTAGCACATATTGATCCGGTCGGGTTTATCGCATTACTGTTTATTGGTTTTGGATGGGGGATTCCGGTAGAGATCGACCCTCGACATTATAAAAACCGCAGGAGCGGGGAACTGCTGGTTTCTCTGGCAGGCGTGACAGCAAACCTTATTACGGCGGTTATATTTGCGTTGATCTTCAGACTGGCAGAAAGCCATATGAGCTATGCGTTTTATCAGGGAGCCGGTCAGGTTTTGATGCAGATACTTTTATATGTTGTATACATCAATCTGGTATTGATGGTATTTAACCTGATCCCGGTGCCTCCACTGGATGGATTTGGAGTTATTACTCAGATTTTCCGTCTGGAAAGATATGAATGGTACTGGAAGATCTACCAGTATGGACAACCAATCCTGCTGCTTCTGATCATCTTTAACATTCCATCGAAGATCATCGGACCGGTTACTAACATTCTGCTGAACCTGTTGCTGTAATATATAGCAGGAAAACCGCCGCTCCTGTTCTGTAAGATGCATACGCACAGAGCCTATAGCGTCTGAGAAGAATACGAACAGAATACAGATAGAATGCGCTACACAAAGAATACACATAGAAGGAGAAAACAGTGATGCAAGAGACAAAGATTGTCCAGGTTCCACTGTTTTTTTTACTATTTTTCTAAAAAACTTGACAAAATGATACTACAGCTGTAGTATATAAGAAAAAGAGAATACTACAACTGTAGGAGGAAGAAAAATGAAGTTTTCAGAAAGAGAGTGGACAGTGCTTCAGGCACTTTGGCAGACAGACGGTGCAGAGCTTGGAACGCTGGTAAATCTGCTACATCCGGAGACGAACTGGAGCCGTAATACGGTACTTACGTATCTGACCCGCATGGAAACAAAAGGGCTGGTTGCGATCGATAAAAGCAGTACGCCGCACATTTATCGTGCTGTACCCGATCAGGAAAGCTGCCGCAGGGAAAAGCTTCGTGAAACGTGTATACAGTGGTTCGACCGGCGACCTGATCACTGCGTTCCTGAAAGAAGAGATGATCACGTCCGAAGAAAGAGAGCGTCTGCGCCGGTTGCTGGATGAAATGGAGGTATGACGTATGTTTAACCTGTGGGCTTTTTTACTGCAGACACTGACGGCCTCCGGTATTGCGGTGCTTTTGCTTTTGTTAAAAACACTGCTTCGGGATAAACTGCCGCCCAAATGGCAGTTCTTTGTATGGAGCGTGCTGGGAATATCTTTGCTTTTTCCGGCAGGCTATCGGGGAAGCTATGTCCTTTTTCACTGGCAGGTTCCTGTTGAGATCC
This sequence comes from uncultured Clostridia bacterium, assembly GCA_934277655.1. Taxonomy (GTDB): domain Bacteria; phylum Bacillota; class Clostridia; order Peptostreptococcales; family Anaerovoracaceae; genus CAG-238. Next base: position 314 of record CAKQVC010000153.1, on the reverse strand, counting down.
TGAAAGCGTGGTTTGGAAACTTCCAATTTATTCATGTTTATTTTCCATTTCCGGTTTTAAGCGGGCTGCCACAGACACCAGAAGAATGGATTTTTGCTGGCTATATTTCAGGCGTGCTGTTTTTCCTCATAAAATATATAGATTCCTATGTACGATTGCGTCTTATTCTTCGACGCGGTAAGGTTTTACAGGAAGAAGAAACTATGCGGATCCAAGAATTGGCCTTGGTTTATAAGGTAAAGCTAGACAGAATCATTGCGGTTGAAGGATTGCTGGGCGCTTTTGTCTGTGGGGTATTCAGACCGGCACTTGTC
>CAKQVC010000152.1 GCA_934277655.1 uncultured Clostridia bacterium | reverse complement strand
AAAAGAACTGTATACATACACGATTCTGATGCGGAAGCGGAGAGGAAAAACGGATGAATTTCAGAGAAATTTTGGGAGAAATCACGGATTTTTGTTCTGAAAATTACATATGGGTTATATTGATGGCAGTGGTTTTGGCGACCGTCTTCATTGCAGCGGTTTTGCATGGGCGTAAGAAGAATACGGGTACAGCGATGCGAGAATCCAGCCCCGGACAGAAAAAAGATGACTGGATGGATGGTTTTGAGCAGCGGATGGCAGCATTTGAACGGCGGGAAGGTCGCACCTGGGAGAAAGTAACGCAGCTGGATGATGCAGATGCATCTGACAGGCAGGAATCTTCGGGAAATCAAGCTGTGGATCCTGTTGCCAGCACGCAGCAAGGGGAAAATCCTCAGACTTGCATTACTGAAGAGGCAGAATGGGACAATATGCCGGCTGCCAGTGCATCGGCAGGATGCGTCCAGGTCAACGAAAATGGTGGAATGGATGTTAAAGTAAAAGTAAAGGTAACCGGAATCCGGGTCGTATATGATCCGGGGAAAGTGCAAGCTACCGAGTCTGCTGAAGTTTTTGCTTCGGAAGAAAAAACGGAAGATAACACGGCGACTGACATCATCCAGAAGGAAATCCCAGTGGCAGCTACTGACAACGTTCAGCGTGAAAACTTGAAAAAAGGAATCCGGATACCAGAGGAAACAAACAGTACAGCCGGAAGCCAGCCGCCAGCTCCAGATGCAGCAGATAACGAAACTAAAATGACACAGGGAATGTGCGAAAACGAGACTCCTGATCCGGAAATCGTTATTCACAAAATAAATATAGTAAAAAAAGAGGCAATCGATGAAAATGTTTCGGTAAGCCGCTCAGGCAGAATATACTCGGAAGAGCAGCTGCGCCAGCAAATTCGAAAATAACGGAGGCAAAAAATGTTTTGTACAAAGTGTGGAAAAGAATTACATAAAGACGACCGGTTTTGCGCTTACTGCGGGACGGAAGTGAGAACCCCTGAACGATTTAAAGAAAAAACAAAATATGAGGATGTGGTCTTCAATCCACCATTTAAACTGGAAGCCGAAAAGACAACACAGGAAATCCTGAAGACAACGGAGAATCGAAAACCAGAAAAAGAGAACTCCGAAAGCGTGTCTTTTGACTGGAACCTGGAAGGCTTTCCATCTACGCAGCCGAGAAAAACGGAGGCTGTGGACTTTAACTGGGACAGTGTGGTTGAACGCAGAAATCGGGTAAGAGAAACACAGCAGATCCCGATTGAAGAAATCCGTCGTGCCGAACAGTCAGCACGTCAGGCATCTGCTTCTGAAACGGCGAAACAGACGGAAATCAGAAAAAAAGACGAAGTACAAAGGCCGTCTCTGATAATGGAACGCAATCTTGAGACAGAAAATGCAGAGGCAGGCGAAGACAGCTATTCTATCGAAGAACTGGAAAAAGAAATCTTCGGAGAATACGAGAAGGAAAAAGAGTTACAGCGTACCCGGGAGGTTGAACCGGTTCACGGGCAGCAAAGCTCCGAAGCGTCCCATCCTGCAGCGGATATAGCAGGGAGAGACGATACAGGTGCAGACAGAAGCAGAGACACGAGGGTTTTCACAGAGCGTGCGGAGCATGCAGAACAAAAAGATCCCCGGTATGATGATGTGAAACGTCCGACCTTGATCATGGACATGCTGAAAGACAAGACCGATGTAAATACAGCTGCGGATCCCGCAATTGTGGAGGGCAGAGCAGATTCAAATATATCGCAGCAGGCAGAGCAGGATGAAACAGAAGCTGCAGCTGTGATAGAAAAGCCGATGGAAACAAAGTTTGAAGCAGCAACGGCAGAAACTGAAATTAATCCGCAGCACCAGCCGCAGAAGCTGGAAGAACGGTTTTATACCTTTCATCAGAAGAATGAAGAATTTCAGAAACTTTTAGATAAAGAGCGAGCTAGAATCGAAGCAATCGGAATGGAATGTGGAATCTCCCAAAAGGACAAGGCAGGAAAAGATTCTAACGGCTCAAAAGTTATTACCATAACACAGCCGATGAGCCCCGTTTCCATCGAGCTGGATATTGAATCTGATGTTAGCATCACACCGGCAGGAGATGCTGGTGGAAAGATTGGCGGGAAGGCAGAAACAGCCGGTGCAGCAGGCAAGGGAAACGGTGGAAACACTGCCGGAGCAGGAACTGCAGACCAAAATGAAGGGACACCCAGTACGGAGGAAAAACTTAAACTCCGGTATTCGGATGTATTTCCGAGAATTTCTGACGATGGCAATGGCGGCAGCAACCGTTCTGGCATTGACAGCGATCAGTTCAAAAAACAGTACGACGAAATCTTCAGCGAAGAAGAAAAACCGAAAAAACATATTTTGCTGAAGATCGTTATTACGATTTTAGTAATCCTGATCCTTCTGGAAGGTACAATTCTGGCAGCGAAATTTATTGCCCCGGAAAGCGCTTTTTCACAGAAAGCAAATGATATTGTGTTTAAAATCGCTGACATGTTCAGCGGCGGATCTTCCGGAGACAGCGTTGCGTGATAAGGAATGCGGAGCGTATCCCGAACATTCAAAAAGTACAGACTTCATGGCAGTGAGTCTGTACAACCCCAAAAAGTACAGGCTTATTAAGAGCTTAGCCTGCACGAAATCCCTTAAGGAGGAAAACCTATAATGCAAAAACTCGAAAGAAAAATCATGCTTGTCGTAATGGTCCTGGTTGTCATTTTTGCACTGTTTTTCGGACTTGTCGGCTTTATAGCTGATTTTATGTGGTTCAGAGAGATGGGCTACATAGACGTCTTTTTTAAACAACTGGTAACGCAGCTGACGGTAGGGATACCGACATTTATAGTCATTACCGGACTGGTAATGATGTATCTGCATCACCTTCGAAAAAGTTACTTCTCGAAGATCGCATCTTCGGAACCGACCGATTTAAAGAAACTGAAGAAACAGACTAACTGGCTTGCCGTTATCTTCGGTGTATTAACGACTGTAATGTCAGTTACCCAGCTCTGGTTTGAAATACTGAAATTTGCAAACAGCACGGGATTTGACATTCAAGACCCTCTATTCCATCTGGATGTATCGTTTTACATTTTTAAACTGGAATTTTTGACACAGCTGAATGAAATCCTGATTGGCGTTATCGTCGGATTTGTAGTACTGACGATTCTGTACTATATTATCCTGATGACTGTCAGGACACCGGACGTCTTTAAGGAAGAAGTGCCTCCGGGAGCTGAAGATCTAGGCGGAGAAAGATATTCCGGAAACAGCAACCCATTCTCCGGGGGAAACAACGATGCTGGTCAAAGTCAGGCACAGGATCCTTTCACAAAGTTTGCAGAAGCCTTGACCGGAAAAAAATTCCAGTCAAGGCCGGTTAAACCGAAGAAACAATTTGATGACAGCAATTTCAAGCAGCTGATGCAGATCGCGTCTGGCAAGATCGCCGTTCTGGGCTTCATCTTTTTCGCAATGCTGGGACTGAACTTTTTCCTGCAGCAGTTTGACCTTCTCCACGAACACACAGGTGCTGTATATGGCGCAGGCTTTACCGATGTAAATGTTACCCTGTGGGTTCTCAGGGTTCTCTGTGTTCTCTCAGCAGTATCTGCAATTTTGTTTGTGGTTAATATGAAACGGAAAAAGTACAAGAGCCTCCTGACGGTTCCGGTCATCATGATCGTGATCGGGTTGGCAGGAAGCGGCGCAGGCTATCTGGTACAGAACTTCATTGTATCTCCGGATGAAATCAATAAAGAAAGCAAATATCTGGAGAAAAATATTGAGTATACACAATACGCATATCAGCTGGATGATGTGGATGTGAAATCTTTTGCGGCAGATCATAAGCTGACTTCCGAGGACATTAAAGCAAACTCAGAAACGATCAATAATATCCGTATTAATGACTTTGATCCGGCGAAACAATACTATAATCAGACGCAGAGTATCCGTCAGTATTACTCTTTCTATGATGTGGATGTTGACCGCTACGTGATCAATGGAAAGTATACACAGGCTTTCCTGACTGCCAGAGAAATCGATGAAACGAAAATCGACAGCTCCTGGCTGAACAAACACCTGAAATATACCCACGGCTATGGCGCAACCCTTTCCCGTGTAGATAAAGTAACATCCAGCGGACAGCCGGATGTGCTGATCGGAAATATCCCTCCGGAATCTACGGTAGAAGAAATACAGATTACGCGCCCGGAAATCTATTTTGGAGAGCTTTCCAACGAATATATTATTGTAAATACTGATGAAATGGAATTTGACTATCCGGATGGCGCCACCAACAAGTACACGCAGTACGAAGGCACAGCAGGAATTAAGATGAATTTCTTTAACCGCTTGGTATTCGCAGTCAGAGAAGGAAGCATGAAGCTTCTGGTATCCTCGAATATCGACAGCAACTCCAAGATCATCATCAACAGGAATGTGATGGCAAGAGTGCAGAAGATCATGCCGCAGCTCAGTTATGAAAATGACCCATATCTGGTAACGGATAATGGTAAACTGTACTGGATGGTGGACGCTTATACAGAAAGCTCGCTGTATCCATATTCGGAACCGTTTGATGGCAACACCAACTATATCAGAAACTCGGTGAAAGTTGTTGTAGACGCGTACAACGGCGATGTGAAATTCTACATTGTAGATGAAAACGATCCGATCGCAAAGACGATGCAGAAGATTTATCCGACACTGTTCCGTTCTTTCGATGAAATGCCGGAAGGACTGCAGGCGCATATCCGTTATCCGAACTATCTGTTCCAGATCCAGGCAAGTGTTTACAGCAGATATCATATGGAAGATGTAGGAGTATTCTATCAGAAAGAAGATCTTTGGGACATTGCCAATGAAATCTATGGAACTGAGAAAGTTCAGATGACGCCAAACTATTATATTGCAAAATTGCCGGGCGAAACCAGTGCGGAATTCTTCAATTCCATTCCGTTTACACCGCGTTCGAAGCAGAACATGACGGCATTGATGGTAGCACGTAATGACGGGGGAAATTATGGACAGCTGATCCTGTACCAGTTCCCGAAGAGCAAGACAGTATACGGGCCGGAACAGATTGAAGCACAGATCGACCAGAATACAGAGATCTCGAAAGAATTTTCACTGTGGAGTTCCAACGGAACCAGCTACAGACGAGGGAACATGTTCGTAATTCCGATTAATACGTCCCTGTTGTATGTAGAGCCGGTATATCTGGAAGCAACCAACTCCAGTATTCCAGAGGTCAAGAGGATCATCATGGCGTACGGTGATAAGATTGCGTACGAGGAAACCCTTGCTGACTGTCTGACTTCTCTGTTCGGCGGCGATGCGGAAAAGGGAGTGGACAATGAAAGCAGCCCAGTTTCCGATGAAAAGGATTCCCAGACGCTTTCCACAAGACAGCTTGCAAAACTGGCTTCCCAGGCATTTGAGGATGCACAGAACGCACAGAAAAACGGCGACTGGGCAGGATATGGCAAATATCTTGATAAGTTGGAAGAATATCTGAATCAGCTGGCAGGCTGAGGACAAAAGTGCGCATGATAATGCGATAATGCATGATAAAG